>CAZOXD010000020.1:37062-39750 GCA_964583525.1 uncultured Pseudomonadota bacterium | reverse complement strand
TCCAAAGGGGGGGTGGGTCCCTATCCGCCCTATTCATTCTTCGGAGCAACCGGGGCGCCGGTTCACTTTTTGGTGGAAAGGGAAATCTTGTCCACTTCCTTGATGCTGCGCAGGCGGTCGATGACGGTACGGAAGGTCTTGAGGGGAATCGGTTCCAGTTCCACCTGGATGCTGGCGTTGCCGGTGCGGGAATTGCGGTTCAATCCGAGGTCCACGATGTTGACCTTGCAATTGCGCATCACCTTGCTGACCTTGTAGAGCACCCCGGGGCGGTCCTGGATCAGTTGCACATCCAGCCGATATCCGATGGGCGCGTCCTTTTTCACCGTTTCCCAGCCCACGTTGATGAGGGATTTTTCCTCGGCGGATTCGAGGTTCTTGCATTGAATGCGGTGGATGGCGATTCCTTCCGTCCGTTGCACACCGACGATGGGGTCGCCCATCAGGGGAATGCAGCATTGCGCCATCTGGATGAAGCCTTCTTCCAGGTTCTGCAGGGTCAATACGGGATCGGGGGATTTGAACATCGGCGCCAGGTAACGGCGGATCAGGGAGGTTTCCTGGCTTTCCAGTTTTTCGATCTCTTCCTTTTTGATGAGCCGGTTTTCCAGCATGAACCTGCGGATGGGCAGCTTTTGCATCCCGATCTGCTGGAAGAATTGCTGTTCGGTGAGGTTCCTCTTTTTCAGGGCGGAGTGGAAGCGGCGGCTTTTCAGCATCTTATCTTGGTCTCCCTCCAGACTCCGCAGTTCGTTGGCGAACAGCTTGCGCCCCACGTCCTGCGCCCGCAGGTTGGACTGGGTATTGAGAAAGCGGCGGATGGACAGCTTGGCCCGGGTGGTGCGGACATGGTCCAGCCAGGCAATGGAGGGCGTGGCCGAAGGATTCACGATCACGTCCACCATCTCCCCGTCCTGCAATTCCTCGAAACGGGAAACCCGCCGGCCCGCCATTTTCGCCCCATCGCAATGCGTGCCCAGATCGGTGTGAATGGCGAAGGCGAAGTCGAGCACGGTGGCCCCCTGGGGCAGGGCCAGGGGTTCGCCCTTGGGGGTGAACATCTGCAACGTCTCCATTTGGGCGTGGCGCAGCACGTCCTCCATCCGCAGTTCTTCGGTATCCGAATAGTGATCGATCAGGTCCAGGTAGCTTTGATAATATTTCCCCAGTTCCTCCCGGCTGCCTTCCCATCCGGCCAGGATCCCCAGAGCGTTGACCCGTTCCATTTCTTTGGAGACCACGGAGATGAAGATGGGCTCCCCGCCGATAAAGACCCGGGAGTGGAGGGCCTGGTACCGGTTGGGCTTGGGATTGCTGATGAAGTCCTTGATGGAGTTGGGAACCACCCGGAAGCCCATGTTCAACACTCCCAGCGCCCGGTAGCAATCCTCCTTGCCGGATACCCGCACCTTGAACCCCCGCAGCGCCTTGGGTACCGGAGTCTCCTTCAGCACCAGGTCGGAAATCTGCGCGTACATCGGCTCGACGGCATGCTGTAAATCCCTGGCATTCATGAGATGACGTTCCAACAGTCCCTTGAGATTGTTGACCTTCACCTCCTCGTCCCTGATGCGCTGCTTCACCTGCGCCAAGCTGGCCTTGAAGCGCTTGGGATAGAGATAGCGGAAGGCCAGCGCCCCCAACTCGTCGCTGATTTCCTGCATTCCCAGGCGGTGCGCCATGGGCACATAGACCGTGAAGGTTTCCCCGCTGATGCGCCGCTGCCGGAGCCGGGAAAGATAGCCCAGGTCGCGCATGTTGTCCAGGCGGTCGAAGATCTTCACCTGCAGCGTGCGCAGGTCCTTGATGGTGGAGGTGATCAGCTTGCGGTAGGTTTCCATCGCGAGGGGCCGCCCGGATTTTCCCGTAGAGGGGGCGGCCGCCTTGCTCAGCCCGTCCACTACTTCCGACAGCCAATCCCCGTATTCCGCGCTCATCTCTTCCTTGGTGACCTCGGTGTCTTCGATCACATCGTGCAACAGGGCGATAATGGCGGATTCGATGTCCATCCCGGCTTCGGCCGTCATCAGGGCAACCCGTGCGGGGTGGAAAATGTAGGGTTCCCCGGATTTTCGGTATTGGCCGGCGTGATGGCGCTCGGAATCGGCGAAGGCTTTGCGGAGCAGGTTCAGGTTGGCGGTCTTGCGGGCGGGATAATGGCGGAGAATGGATTTCTTAATGCGCTCCAGGCGTTGGGAATCTTCGGGATTCCTGTATACGGAAGCATCTTCCTCCTTGACCCCCGGTACAACCACCACGTCGGATTCACTATGCAATTTTGTGGAAATGGGGTTTTTCATCGCACCGCACGGCGCTGAAATTCATAAGAAAACCAGAGAAATTTCCTCTCTGCGGGGAAACCTCTTGGAAAAATAAAATATAATCGTCCGTTCCCTGGGGAATGATAGAAGGCCGGGAATCCCACCATCGATGGCGCCGTCGATAGCACCGCAGATGGCACCGCAAATGGCGTTACCGGCCGTTTCCATCCGCTAGTCCCCATGGAACAGGCGGGGAACCCTCAACGGCGTGGACTTCGACCTCACGGGTGTGCCGCGCGCTCTTCTTCCATTCGATGCCGGCCCAACCCTTTAGGTACCGCCCTCTAAGGTACCGTCCTCTAAGGTTCCACCCTGCCGTGGTTTCTCTCCTCTTCCGGCCTTCCCTGACCTACCTGCGCGAAGATGG
>CAZOXD010000020.1:29844-36962 GCA_964583525.1 uncultured Pseudomonadota bacterium | reverse complement strand
CTGCCGTGGTTTCTCTCCTCTTCCGGCCTTCCCTGACCTACCTGCGCGAAGATGGAAGCGCAGGCCTGCCCTGTGATTCCGCAGCCGGAATTTCACCGTCGGAATTTGCCCCCATATCCATATTGGCACAGGCCGTAACCCGTGCCCATTGGCAAAATCACCCATCTGTAACCATTTCTACCATATTTCCGTGTCAGCGCAACGGGTTTATAGCCATTTTATAGACATTTATAGCCATTTATCAGGTAATTGCATGATCTGGAGCCTGAGCGGTGGAAGGTTCGCGGCCATGGCGGAGTGTTCGCCTTCCTCTTTCGTTGACCCCACCTTCCCCGCATGTTGTATGTACGGGGATGTATGTACAGATGGAGGGATTTCCAAGAGCAGATACAGGCCCTTCCACGGAATGCAGGAAGATCAATCCAGGAGAAATTCATCATGAGCGACCACCCGGAATATGTCTTTTCCAACACAAAGGCCCATATCCGGCTTCGCAAGCTGGCGGAAAACCCCTACGACCTGACCCCCTCCGGCGCCTTGACCCCCCAGCGCATAGCGGAGTTCAAGGCCGGGGGCTGCGGGTTCGATCTTCTCTACGCCACGCAACGGGTGGATGGCGATACGATGGAAGCCCTGGAAGCATTGGCCGCCGAGGCCCGGGTGCGGGAAGGCTTTTCCATGTTGCTGGCCGGTGAGGTGATGAACCGCATCGCAGGCCACGAGAGCGAGAACCGCCGCGTGTTGCACAGCTCCAGCCGCAACGTCTTCGACGACCTGCCCTCCCCCATGGATACCTCCCAGGCCGCGGACGCGGAAAGCAACGCCCGGCGTGAGTTGGACAAGCTGCGGGACTTCATTGCCCAGGTGGAGTCCGGCGCGTTGCAAAACGCCGCGGGGGAAGCTTTTACCGACATGGTCAACATCGGCATCGGCGGTTCGGACCTGGGGCCCCGGGCGCTGTATCTGGCTCTGTTGCCCTTCGCCAGGGACGGGCGGCGGGTGCGCTTCATTTCCAACGTGGATCCGGACGACACCGCCCAGGTGCTGGGAGGGCTGGATCTCTCACGGACATTGATCAACGTGGTCTCCAAGAGCGGCTCCACCCTGGAAACCCTCACCAACGAAACCCTGGCCCGGCAGGCTTACAATAAAGCCGGGTTGGACCCGCTCCAGCACTTCCTCTGCGTGACGGGGGAGGGCAGCCCCATGGACAATCCGGAAAAGTATAGAGCCTCATTTTATATGTTCGATTACATCGGCGGGCGCTATGCCGCCACATCCATGGTGGGCGCGGTGTTGCTGGGCTTTGCTTACGGAACCGAGGCCGTGGAGGAAATCCTGCGCGGGGCGCGGGAGATGGACCTGCACGCCCTCACCGCACCGGTGCGGGAGAATCTGCCCCTGTTGGCGGCGTTGCTGGGTATCTGGAACCGCAACTTCCTGGACCATCACACGTTGGCGGTGCTGCCCTACTCCCAGGGCCTGATCCGCTTCGCGGCGCACCTGCAGCAACTGGACATGGAGTCCAACGGCAAGCGCATCACCAAGACCGGCGCGGAGGCCGGCGCCGCCACCGGCCCCATCGTCTGGGGCGAGCCGGGCACCAACGGCCAGCATGCCTTCTACCAATTGATCCATCAGAGCAACACGGTGATTCCCTGCGAGTTCATCGGCTTCCGCAATAGCCAGTATGGGCAGGACCTGGAGGTGCAGGACACCACCAGCCAACAAAAGCTGCTGGCCAACCTGCTCGCCCAATCCATCGGGCTGGCCACCGGCCAGAGCAGCGACAACCCCAACAAGGTCTTCCCCGGCAACCGCCCCAACTCCGTGCTCATCGCGGACCGGCTCACCCCGCGCACCCTGGGGGCGCTGCTGGCCTACTATGAGAACAAGGTGGCCTTCCAGGGGCTGATCTGGAACATCAATTCCTTCGATCAGGAAGGGGTGCAATTGGGCAAGGTGCTGGGCGTCCAGTACATCGGCCACTTCCAGCACCTCAACGGAGGCGGGAAATTCCCTGCCGACGGCGGGGACGACCCCGTGGGCTGGGCGCTGTTCTCCGCTGCGGGGGTGGGGTAGGGGGAAGGCGTCTCTCAATCGGACAGGCCGGCTTCGCGGAGGATATTCAAGACCTTGTCCAGATGGGCTCTGTCCCGGTAGGGAAAATTCCTGCGCCAAAAGGTCATACTGTCCTGGGGTAATCCCCTGCCATCCCTTCATTCATGGCGCGGAGATTCCGGTATGAACAAGCCGCAAGTGGAATTCCGTTGCTACGCCGAACTGAACGATTTCCTGCCTCCGCAGCGCAGGCAAACACCGTTCCTCTACCGCTTCGACGGCGCGCCCGCCGTCAAGGACGCCATCGAGGCCATTGGCATTCCCCACACGGAAGTGGACCTGATTCTCGTCAACGGCGAGGCGGTGGATTTCGGCCACCACCTGCGGGACGGGGAGCGGGTCTCGGTCTATCCCGTCTTCGAATCCCTGGACATCACGCCGATTATCCGCCTGCGGGAACAGCCGCTCCGCGTCACCCGGTTCGTGCTGGACGGGCACCTGGGCAAGTTGGCGCGGCGGCTGCGCATGCTGGGCTTCGACGCCCTGCACCGCGCCGGCTTTGAAGACCGCGAAATCGTCGCCATTTCGGTGGAGCAGCGGCGGATCATCCTCACCCGCGACCGGGCGCTTCTCAAGCACGGGGCGGTCACGCACGGTTATTGGCTGCGTTCCGCCGATCCGGACGAACAGGCCGTGGAAGTGTTGACCCGCTTCGACCTGTTCTCCCGCACCGCCCCCTTCAGCCGCTGCCTGGCCTGCAACGGGCGCATCGAAGGGGTGGAAAAGCGGGAGATCGCGCACCTCCTGCCGCTGCGCACCCGCCGGCAGCACGACGAGTTCCACCGCTGCGCCGATTGCGGGAAGGTCTACTGGAAGGGCTCCCACTACCGGGAGATGACGGCCCTGGTGGAATGGCTGAGACGGGGCGGCAGGAATTGAATGAAGGGGCTGGGCAAGAATTTAAGCATGGTCAAAGAGAGCGGCCTTCACACCGCCGTGAGCTTGCGCTGGATGTCGGATGAAGTCATGGCGAATCCTCACTCCGGGAGGCCGGCGGCGCGCAGTTGTTTCACTTGGTGGTCAAGGAACGAGAAATCCTTGTAGGGAAGCCGCTTGGTCGTCTTGATCACCGTCCGCACCGAAGATTCGGGATGGACCGCCAACAGTTTCCGCATCTCTGCGCGGGCTTCCTCCTCCCGACCCAATTCCATATAACCGGCGATCAGGAATTGCCAAGACAAACGAGCCACTGGCCCTTTTGTTCGGCGTTTCAGAGATTTCTGAAAATGGGTGATTGACTGAGCGAAATCCCCGGCGAAATAGTAAACGGTCCCGGCAATATGGATGATAAACACCTCGGGGAAAGGATGAGCCCTCAAGGCCCGTTGAACCAATGGCAAAGCCTCTTCGATATTTCCAGAAAAGGTTAACAGGGAAGCAAAGAGAGCCAGCGGCACGGCATCGTTGGGTCGAAAGGCCACGGTCTTTCTGCCATGGGCGATGGCCCTTTCGAATTCCTTTTTATAAATATATACACGGCTGAGCAGGCTGTGGGACATCCACATGTTTTCGTCAATGTCTAGAGCATGCCACGCCTTTTCCTCCGCCAGGTTAAGGGAGTGGGCAGGGTCGTCGCTGAATCGGTAAAACACGTCAATCATATGAGTCCACCCCAAAATGGCGATCGCCATTGCGTAATTGGGATCCAGTGCAATGGCCTGTTCGAATGATTTCCGGGCTTGGTGGTTTTTCTCCCGATCGAACTTAAGGAAACTTTGGTTGCCGCGTAGGTATAAATCGAAGGCAGCCGCATTTTCAGTGGCTTGAGCAAAAATGCGTGCTCGTTCGCCCATGGTCAGGTTCACCTGCAGTTCGGTGACCACTCTGCGGGTGATGTCATCCTGAACGGCGAAGATATCCTTCAGTTCCCGGTCATAGCTCTCCGCCCAGAGGTGATTTCCCGTCGCTGCGTCGATAAGCTGTACGGTGATGCGGATGTGGCCCTTGGCCTTTTGCACACTTCCTTCCAGCACATATCTTACCCCCAGCTCCCGCCCCACCTTCCGCACGTCTACAGCCTTGCCCTTGTATTTAAAGGAGGAGTTGCGGGCAATTATGAACATTTCGGAAATGACGGCCAGTCTGGTGATGATGTTCTCGCTGAGGCCATCGGAAAAGTATTCCTGCTCCGGGTCGCCGCTCAGGTTGTCGAACGCCAGCACGGCGATGGAGGGCCGGTCAGGCAGGGGGAAAGCGGCTTCCTTTTCAAAGGCGGCAAGCGCGGATTCGATCACGGATTGCCGGTATAGGTTCCAGGCCAGCACCGCAACCAGCGCCACTAACACGGCCCCTGCTGCCACCAGAGCGGCCTTGCGCCAACTCCTTGCCAATTTCCTTACTGCACGCTCCGTTCGCGTGGGTGCCTGTCCCGGTTCCAGCAGCACTTTGTAGACGCGCACCGGCCTCGCGATATTCTTGACGGTATGTTCGCCCAGATAATCGAAGTCCAAGTCCAACCTGGATTCCACCTCGTCGTACACCCGGCGGGAGATGCAGATGCCGCCGGGATCGGCCAGGGCTTCCAGCCGGGCAGCGATGTTGACTCCGTCGCCGAACAATTCCCCCTCCCGCACCAGCACGTCGCCCAGGTTGACCCCGATGCGGAAATGCATGCGCCGGGATTCCGGCAATTCCCCGTTGCGTGCAGCCAATTCCCGCTGGATATCGACAGCGGTACTCACCGCGTCCACCACACTGGCGAATTCGGCGAGGATGGAATCGCCCGGGGCGTTCACCACCCGGCCTCCCGCGCCCTCGATCCGGGAGAAAAAGACATCCCGGTACGATGCCAGGGTTTTCACCGTGGCGTCGGGATCGTCCCCCATCAGGCGGCTATACCCCGCCACGTCGGTGACGAATACCACCGTGAGCTTGCGTTTCGCCTCGGGAGAAGTCATGGCGAAATTCCTGGGACAGTGGCGGGTGATTGCCGCGAAAATCTCAATCCCGGAAGTTCTTGAACTGGAGCGGCAAATCGTAATCCGCCTTCTTGAGCAGGGCGATTATATCCTGCAGGTCGTTCCTCTTCTTCCCGGAAACCCGCACCTGATTTTCCTGGATGGTGGCCTGCACCTTCAGCTTGGCGTCCTTGACGGCCTTGACGATCTTCTTCCCCAGGGCGGTTTCGATGCCCTGGCGGATGGTGATGGCCTGGCGCACCTCCCGCCCCGATTCGATGGGGTCGGCCTTTTCCAGGCTGTTCAGGTTCACGCCGCGCTTGGCCAGCTTGCCCATCAGTACCTGCACCACCTGATCCAGGTGAAAATGATCGTCGCTGACCACGTTGATCACGTTTCCCTCCTGCTTGCACTGGGAGCCGGTATTTTTCAAATCGAAGCGGTTGGTCACTTCCTTGTTGGCCTGTTCCAAGGCGTTGGTGACTTCGTGCATGTTCACTTCCGAGACCACGTCGAACGATGGCAAGGTGGGTCCTCCCTGGTGGAAATCATGGAATTTCCCCTGGTTCGGATCTGCAATTCCGGAACGCCGGGGATGATGAGGGCACTTTAGCACAATTTCCGCCCGGCATTGTAGAGGGGTTTTGCATCTCGAACGTCCCCCTTGCCTCCCCTCCCTTCCGCACGGTAAGGAGACGGTGGAATGAAAGTCCGGGGAATTGATGTCCGGCGGCCCGGCGCCTTCCCGCCGCGCCCGCTTTTCCCCCAACCCCGAACCCCTGCGGGAGAACCCCCATGAGCGAGCCGGTATTGTACGAGGTGCGCGGCGACTGCGCCTGGATCACCCTCAACGTGCCCGAGAATCACAACGCCATGTCCAGCGCCCTCCTGTCGGGGCTGGGGGATGCCCTGGCGCGGGCCAATGGCGACGGCGGGGCGCGGATGATCGTGCTCACCGGCACGGGAAAGTCCTTCTGCGCGGGGGCCGACCTGAAGAACCGCGGAAGGGGCGCCACGGAGACCGTGGATGGGGAATCCCCGCTGGAACGGACGCTCCGGGAGTTGTGGTACAGCCCCAAGCCGGTGATCGGACGCATCCAGGGCGGGGCCTACGGCGGCGGCGTGGGACTGGTGGCCGCCTGCGATTTCTCCATCTGCCTGGATTCCCTCCAGTTCGCTTTCACCGAGGTGCGCCTGGGGCTGGCCCCCTCCATCATCTCCGTGTTCGTGATGCGCAAGATCGCCCTGCCGGACGCCACCCGCTACTTTCTCACCGGAGAGCGCTTCAGCGCGGAGGAGGGGGTGCGGATGGGCCTGCTCTACCGGGCGGTGCCGGAGGGAACTCTGGACGCCGCGGTGCAGGAACACATCGCGGCCCTGCGCCAATGCGGCCCCAATGCCCTGCAGGAAGTGAAGCGCCTGCTGCGCGAGGTGCCCGTGATGACCGTGGAGGAAGGAATGTCCTGGGCCGTGGCCAAGAACCGGGTGCTGTTCAATGCCGAGGAGGGCCGGGAGGGCATGGCCGCCTTCGCGGAAAAGCGCAAACCCGCCTGGGCGCCCTGAATCTTTGCCGGTAATGAATTGCAGGGCCGGCTATGATTTTTTTTGCGATTTCGGGTGCAGGGCGAGGATTTTTTCCAGCAAGGCAGCCTTGTCCGCCGGCAGCTTGCCCGCCGGCAGGTTGGGTTCGGGGTTGCGGCGGTAAAAACGGAAGGCATTGGGCCAGCCCATCAACCCATACCGGTTTTTCTCCGGCTTGGGGACGATGCGATACCCCATATCGTGTACCTGCACCACGAAGGAGCGGTGGAAGGGCACCTTCCAGTTTCCCTGGTTGGTCTCCACCTCCCCCCGGCCGGTCAGATAGATGCGGTCGCCCGTGAAATTCCAGGTGCCGGCAAAGCGAGAATTTTCCCGGCCGCCCCACTCCGCGGCCAGATAAAAATATCCGCCCGGGTGCAGATAAAAAAAGTGGTATAGCCCCTTTTCCTGGAAATCGCGCCAACCCTCGATGCGGTAGGTTCCGGAAAATTTTTCCAGGGAGGGGTTCCTGGCCCGCAGTTCCTTTTCCCGTTGCGCTCTGAATCGCGCCACCTCCGC
>CAZOXD010000020.1:20229-29744 GCA_964583525.1 uncultured Pseudomonadota bacterium | reverse complement strand
GCTTCCACTCGCGCCGCTTCCGCCCGCGCTGCTTCCGCCCGAGCCGCTTCTGCCTGAGCAGCCTCCACCTGTACCGCCTCCATCCGGGCCGCTTCCGCACTGGCCGCTTCCGCACTGGCCGCTTCCGCCTGTACCGCCTCTTCCCCGGCGGGTGGTTCCTGTGGTGTTACCGCCGGCTGCGCTACTCCCGGTTCTTTTTTCGCTTCTTGTTTCTGTTCCTTTTTCTGTGGAATTTCAATATCCAGGGCGCTGGATTGTTGGGCCGCCGGGATTCCCGGGAGGACCAATCCGAGCCATCCCAGCAGAACGAGCCGCGCGGCCGTACCGCGGAGGAAGCCGATGGTGCGGAAAAAACGAGTGAATTCGCTCATGGGGGGTAAGGGGTTGCCTGAGGTTTCATTGGGAGCGGCGGGTGCGGTGCGCGGGCCGTTCCCAGGGTGCGCGGAATTGGGATTCGGGGGGCTGTGGCTGAGAGGGGCGCGGGCCTGATGCGGATGGCGGGGACTCGACCGGATCCGAAAGGGGCGTAATCTGGAAGATGGCGCCGAAACGCTGGAAGTCGTTGGCTTGAATATTGAGCATTTCGGAGAGCAGGCCCCCCAAATCGGAAGGGGTTCCCTGGTAATTGACCACCCATGTGTTCCGGGCCAGGGATGGATCGGCCTCCTTCCCCCTCAGATCGGAAAAGACCCGGTCGGTAAAACCCCACCGGCCCCGGATCCAATCTTCGCTGAATTCAACCTGATAAACCGTCATTTGCGAAACTCCATGGCGTCCATCCCCTCCTGTAAAATATCCATCCGAATTCCCGAACCTGTCAACCCGGGAAGGATATCCGATCGCGGGACCCGGAATTTAAAGCAGGGTCCGGATTCAGAATCCCCGGGGAAGCCTGGAGAGTTTGTTCCATTCCGCGTAGTTGCGGCGGAATTTCTGGTAGGAATCGTCGATGTTCCTGAAATCCTCGTCCTTGGCGCGCATCTCCTGCCGCACCTCCTGGAAGGCCTTTTTGAAGCCCTGGAGCATGGCCTCGGACCAGTAGAGGATTTTCACGCCATCCTGGCGGATGCCGGTGAGCGCGCTCCCCTGATCCGCCTCCCCGGCGGCCAGGCCCGCCACGATGAGGGATTGGCAGACCACCTGAATCAGTGTGCGGTCCGCGGGAGCCAGCTCCATCCACCGCTCCAGGTTGACGATCAATTCCAGCAGCGAACTTTGCTGGTGCCAGCCGGGGAAGTAGTAATACTTCGCCACTTTCGAGAACCCCACCTTGCGGTCGATGAGGGGATTGGAGAATTCCGTGCCGTCGAGGATGCCCCGTTCCAATGCCGGGTAGAGATCGCCGGCGGCCAATTGGACAACGGTGGCTCCCATCCGCTTCAACACCTTTCCGCCCAGGCCCGTGAAATGGATCTTCTTCCCCTGCAACTGCTCGGGGGAATTGATCTCCTGGCGGAACCATCCCGAGGATTCCGGGGGCACCACGCCGCAGGGGATGGGGTAAACCATGTGTTCCTCGTACAAATCCCGCCACAAACCCAACCCGCCGCCTTTGTAAATCCAGGCCAGGTATTCCACCGTATCCGGGCCAAAAGGAATCCCGGAGAAATAGGCGGCCGCGGGAATCTGCTCGAACCAGAATCCGGCGCTGGCCCAGCCGGCCTCCACCTGTCCTTCGCGGACGGCGGAGAAAATCTCCAGGGCCTGCACCAGGGTGCCGGGATCGTAAAATTCCATCTTGATCCGCCCCGAAGTCACCTCCTCAAGCCGCTCCGTGAATGCGATGCCCGCCTCCCCCATGTAGGGCAGGGTGCTGGAAAACGCGCTGGCCAGCTTCCATTCGATGTTCCGGGCGCCGGTTTCTTCAGCCTGGGGGGTTTCCTGTTTGCGCTCGCAACCGCCCCCCAGTCCGGCGAGGGCCGCCAGCAGCAAAACGGGTAAAATCCACACGCCTTGTTGCAACCCATGCCTGTTCATCGGTAGGTGCCCATAATTCGGAGGTGAGGCGGATTTCCGATCCTTCACGCCGCCAGAATGGTTTTTCCGGTGGTTTTTTCGGTGGTTTTTCCGGTGGTTTTTTTCTGTGCATGCTTTCCGGATTCCCATCCACCCATAGGCACTATCATCCTCACTGTTTCCGGGCAAGAGGCTGGATGCCGGACCGTCCTTCGCTTTTCCGAATAAAACGGCATTGGGCGGCAAGAAACTTCATGCCGGGAAAAAGGGTGCGGAACATTCCCTCCCCGTCCGCTTTCCTTATCCAGGGGTTGTGTTAGTTTTGTGTACGTTGACGGACGCTTCCCAGCCGTCCCCTGGGAGCTTGAACGCTTCGGGAATTGGGAGCGTCCCTCTCTTGTGTCCACTTCTTGTGACCATGGGTGCGTGTGACCGCATAGGCCCCCGGGAATTGTATCCTGGGAATGCGAATTGAAAAGCCCCCACTCAACCTGGAATGCGATGATTTTGCTGCCTTGCAACCGCACCCGCCTGGAATCCGCCTGGATCGCCGCCCTGTTTAGGATGTTGCTTGTCAGAGTGTCGCTGGCGGGTTTTGTCCTCTTCACCACCGCCCTCTCCACTTTTCCCTTCTCCCCCAATGCCTTGGGCAAACCCCGCCATGGGGCGGCCCTGGGCGGGAGCCCAAAATATCCCCAGGGATTTTCCCACTACGAGTACGCCAACCCCAAGGCGGAGAAGGGCGGGAAGATTGTGCTTTCCAGCCCCATCAATTTCGACACGCTTAACCCGTTTTCCCTCAAGGGACGGTCGGCCCCCGAAATCGGGTTTCTGTTCGAGTCCCTGATGGATCATGCGCTGGATGAGGTGTTTACCCAATACGGGCTGCTGGCCGAGACCATCGACATCGCCGCCGACGGGCTTTCGGTGACCTACGTCCTGCACCCCAAGGCCCGGTTTTCCGACGGCAAGCCGGTGCGGGCCGGCGACGTGGTGTTCACCTTCAATGTCCTGCGTAGCGACGCCGCCCAGCCCTTCTATCGCTTCTACTACGGCGATGTAACGAAGGTGGAAGCGCTCAATGCCCGCACGGTGCGTTTCCAGTTCGCCCGGCGCAACCGGGAGTTGGCCCTGATCATCGGCGAACTGCCGGTGCTCCCCGAGCATTTCTATGGGGGCAAGGATTTCGGCAGGGACTTCGCCAGACGCGCCCTGGGCTCCGGACCGTACACGGTGAAGAAGTTCGACTTCGGCAAGTACATTCGCTACGAGCGCAACCGGAATTACTGGGGACGGGACTTGAACGTCAATGCCGGGCGCTACAATTTCGATCGGGTGGATGCGTTGATCTACCGGGACCCCGTGGCCGAGCGGGAAGGATTCAAGTCCGGCGAGGTGGACTGGCTGTTCGTCAACAACTCCAAGATCTGGGCCAAGAATATCGGGGGGAAAAAATGGGACGACGGCTGGATCGTCAAGGAAACCCTCCAACACGGCAATCCTTCCGGCATGCAGGGGTACGCCTTCAATATCCGCAAGCGGATTTTCAAAAACCGGGAAGTACGCAAAGCCCTGGCCATGGCCCTGGATTTCGAGTGGAGCAACCGCAACCTGTTCTATGGGCAGTATACCCAGATGGACAGCTACTTTGACAATTCCGAACTGGGGGCGCAGGGGCTGCCCTCCCCCGCTGAATTGCAGTTGCTGGAGCCCTTGAGGGACAAACTCCCCCTGGAAGTGTTCACCGTACGCATGGGGGTCAAGCCTGGCAAAAAGCCCTCCATGCGCCGCAAGCTGCGCGAGGCCAAACGGCTGTTGAACCAGAATGGCTGGAGGGTGAAGGACGGCGTTCTCACGGAGAAAGCCACCGGCCTCCCGATGCGCTTTTCCATCACCCTCCGCCAGCCGGCCTTCGAGCGGATCACCGAACCTTTCATCGGAAACCTGCGCCGGCTGGGGGTGCAGGCCACCATGAAGACCGTGGATTCCTCCGTGTACGAGCGCAAGGAGCGCACCTTCGATTACGATATGATCGTGGCGAGTTGGGGCGCCTCCCCCTCGCCCGGAAACGAGCAGGCCGATTTCTGGCACTCCCAGTCCGCCGGGCAGGAGGGCTCCCGCAATCTCGTGGGGGTGAAGAACCCGGCGGTGGACGCCCTGGTGGATGCAGTGGTCACGGCCACCTCGCGCACCCGGCTGGTCACGGCCACCCGGGCACTGGACCGGGCCTTGTGGCACGGGTATTACGTGGTGCCCCACTGGTACATCGGGAAGTTCCGCATCACCTACTGGAACAAGCTGAGCCGCCCCCGGGTGCTGCCCAAATACAACCGCATCGGCTCCTACCTATACTTCTGGTGGCGGGATGGGGCGCGGGAATCGGCCCTGAAGGCGGCGATGAAGTCAGGACGCGCATTGAAGACGGGCGGATAAGTCATGTGGTCCTATGTCGTCAAGCGGCTGCTGCTGATGGTGCCCACTCTATTCGGGATCGTGCTGATCACCTTCCTGGTGCTGCAGATTGTCCCGGGGGGGCCGGTGGAGCAGATGATTTCCCGCCTCACGGCCCAAACGGCCCCCGGAGAATCGGGGGCGGCCACCGGGCTGAGCAGCAGCGAAGCCGCCCGCTCGCGCAAACTGGGACCGGAGCAGATGGAATACCTGAAAAGGCTCTACGGGTTCGACAAGCCCGTCCACGTGCAATTCCTTATCTGGATCAAGAGGCTGTTTACCTTCGATTTCGGGGAATCCTACTACCAACACCGCACGGTGTTGGAACTGGTGGTGGACAAGTTGCCGGTGTCGATTTCCCTGGGGGGGTGGAGCTTCCTGCTCACCTACCTCACCTGCATTCCCCTGGGCATCAGCAAGGCGGTGCGCAACGGCAGCCGCTTCGATTCCATCACCTCGGTGGTGATCCTGATCGGTTACAGCATCCCCGGGTTCGTGCTGGGCATCTTCCTGATCGTGCTGTTGGGAGGTGGATCCTACTGGGATCTGTTTCCGCTGCGGGGCCTGTTTTCGGACAATTGGGAGGAGTTGTCCTGGTTCGGCAAGATCACGGACTATCTGTGGCACCTGGTGCTTCCCCTCACCTGTTACGTGATCGGCTCGTTTTCCGTGCTGACCCTGCTCACCAAGAATTCCTTCCTGGACGAAGTCAACAAGCAGTACGTTTTCACGGCGCGCGCCAAGGGGCTCACCGAGCGGGTGGTGCTCTGGAAGCACGTCTTCCGCAACGCGATGATTCCGGTGATTCTGGGATTTCCCGGCAGCTTCATCGGGCTGTTCTTCTCCGGCAGCCTGCTCATCGAGCCCCTGTTCTCCCTGGACGGCCTCGGGCTGTTGTCCTACGAGGCCGTTATCAGCCGCGATTACCCTATTGTGATGGCCACCTTGTTCTTCTTCTCTTTGCTGGCCCTGGTGGCCAACCTGCTCAGCGACCTTTCGCTGGTGCTGGTGGATCCGCGCATTTCCTTTGAAAGCGCGCCCCGATGACACCCCGGGGAGAGGAAGCCATGACTCCGGAAAGCGCTCAAAATTCCCGCAGGGCCTGGGAGCGGATCCGCGCATTTATCCGCATGAGCGAGGAGACCCGCCGCAAATGGAAGGCCTTCCGCCGCAACCGGCGGGGATACTACAGCCTGCTCCTGCTGGGCTCCCTGTTGGTGATGAGCCTGTTCGCCGAACTGTACGCAAACAGCAAGCCCCTGCTGGTGTACTACCGGGGCGAGTTCTATTTCCCCATGTTAACCGTCTATCCGGAAACCACCTTTGGAGGCGACTACGAGACCGAGGCGGAATATCGCGACCCCTATGTGCGCGAATTGCTGGAGGAGGGGAGTAACTGGGCAATCTATCCCCCCATCGCCTGGGATTACAAGAGCATCAATCAGAACCTGGAACATCCCGCACCGGCCCCGCCCAACAGCGCCAACTGGCTGGGCACGGACGACCGGGGGCGGGACGTGCTGGCGCGCCTGATCTACGGGTTCCGCATCTCCATGTTCTTCGGACTGGTGCTGGCCGTGATCGGCACCGCCGTCGGCATCATGGTGGGCGCCTTCCAGGGTTTTCTGGGCGGGTGGGTGGACCTGTTCGGCCAGCGCGGCATCGAAATCTGGGCCTCCATGCCGGAACTGTATCTGTTGATCATCCTTTCCGCCTCCTTCACCCCCAGCATTCCAAAACTGATCGCCATCCTCTCCCTCTTCGGGTGGATCGGCCTGAGCGTGTTCGTACGCGCGGAATTTCTGCGAGCCCGCAACTTCGATTATGTAAAGGCCGCGCGGGCCATGGGGGTGGGCAATTGGACCATTATCCGCAAGCATATCCTTCCCAATACCCTGGTGCCGGTGGTGACCTTCTTTCCCTTCCGGGTCTCCGGCGCCATCATCGGGCTGACCAGCCTGGACTTCCTCAACCTGGGCGTGCCCAGCCCCACCCCTTCCCTGGGTGAACTGCTGCGCCAGGCCAAGGCCAACGTGGACGCACCCTGGCTGTCGCTGACCACCTTCTTCGTGCTGGTGCTCACCGTGGTGCTGATCAACTTCATCGGCGAGGGGTTGCTGCAGGCGTTCGATCCCCGCAGGCGGGCGCTGCCTTCGTGATCCGGTGCCGTGGGATATCAGCCGGGATGGATCTCCGCGCCGGCAGGCGTGGGTTGCCCCCGCCCGGACTCAAGCCGGAGGAGGGGGCCGGGAAGAAGTCTCAGGCCTCCACCCGGACGAACACCGCTTCGGAGCGGGCGGTTTGTGTCCCGGCCGCGCTGAGGGAGCAGGCTATGGTAATGCGGCGGCCGGCTATTTCCTTGACCCGGGCCCGCAATTCCAATTCCCCGTTGAGGGGGGTGGGTCTGAGGTAGTCCACACGCAGGGAGGCCGTGACGTACACCAGCCGTGGAAGGCTGCCGATTTCGCGCCCTTCCGCCCGGTAGGCCGCCGCCGTGGCGGTACAGGCGGAATGGCAGTCGATGAGGGTGGCGATTACGCCGCCGCAGAGAATGCCCTCCCCGGCCATGTGCCAGGCTTGCGGGGTCCAATGGCACACCCCCTCCTCGCCTTCCCAATGGCTGCGGATGCGCAGGCCGTGATCGTTTTGTTGCCCGCAGCCAAAGCAGGACTTGCCGAAGGGAAGCAGGTGATCCTGAAACGCGGGCGCCGAAGGCGTGGGCATGAAGAGAATTCCTTTCAACAGGAATGGAGTCCGGGTCAGGGAACTTGCGCTGGCGAGGGAGGCGCCGCTTCCAGCCGGGGCTCCAGTGTGGTTTTCAGCCAACCGGCTGCCTGTCCGGCCACATCCTCCCAGCCCGGCTCGCCGACGACCCAATGGGCATGATTTTCCATTTCCACGTACAGAGCGCCGTAGCGTTTGGCTACCTTGCGTCCAATAGAGGCGGGTGTGATGCGATCCTCCTGGCCCGATATCACCAGCACGGGACAGGTCACCCGATCGGCCTTCACCCGCGCCGCATGGCGGAAATCCAACAGCCAGAAACCGATCTCGAAAACCGCGCGTCCGGATTCATGCCCGAAGCGGGAATAGCATTGGCGGCGCTCTTCCTCGCTCAGCAGGTGCAACATGGAGTAGACCGCCTCGCCATAGGTCTGGCGGTAGGGCTTGCGCCAGAATCCCCACCGGGTTAATCCGCTCCAAAAACTGCGGATGACCGAAGGTTTCAAAGCGATGATTCCGGCAGGGGATGCCGGTGTGAGCAGCACCAATGCCTTGCCCAAACCCCGCGCCGCCAGTATTTGCGCCAGCAGTCCGCCCATGGAGTGGCCCATCAGGATGGGCGGGGATCCCAGTTTCGCGATTTCGCTTGCCAGATCCTCCGCGTAATCCAGCAAGCTGGTGGTTCCCAAATCCGGGTGGGGCGGATCGTCGAAGGCCCCTCCGTGATGACGCAAGGTGGGAACGGCGCACCGGTACCCGAGGCTTTCGAAGTACCCCCGGAATTTTTCCCAATACGCGGGACTGCCCCACATGCCGTGGATCATCATGATGGTGTCCTGCGTGCCGGCCATGATTTTCTCCTGCTCGTATGGAAGCGAATTCTCCCCGTTTTTCCCGGCCATCGTAGCCGAGTGTCTTCTCCCTTTCAATCCGAATTCGGAGCTTGCATCCCGGCAGCTTTTTGGGAGATACGGAGATTCGAAAGCAGGGTTTCTCACCACCTATTCCCGCAAGGAGGTTTCATGGAAGATTCCACACTCACACCGGAAACCACGTTCGACCAGTTTCTCAAGATCGACGTGCGAGTGGGCCGCATCACCCGCGTGGAGGATTTTCCCAAAGCCCGCAGCCTCTCGTACAAAATCTGGCTGGATTTCGGCCCGGAAATCGGGATGCGCAAGTCCAGCGCAAAGCTGACCCAGCTTTACAGCAAGGAGGAACTGCTGGGACGGCAGATCATCGCCGTGGTCAACTTTCCCCGCCGTCAGGTGGCCGACTTCATGAGCGAGGTGCTGATCCTGGGCGCCATGCGGGACGAGGAAACCGTGGTGCTGCTCCAGCCCGACCGCGAGGTGCCCCTCGGCCTGCGCATGTTGTGAGGGGGGGAGCCTCAACGGTTGGGACATGCCTCCTCGTCATGGTACAAATAATCCATGGACCTGCTGGAAGTACAAGACCTGAAGACCTATTTTCACACCGAGGACGGCTTGGCCCGCGCGGTGGACGGGGTCTCGTTTGCCATCGCGGAGGGGGAAAGCCTGGCCCTGGTGGGGGAGTCGGCCTGCGGCAAATCGGTGACGGCGCTCTCCATGATGGGCCTGATCCGCCCGCCCGGCTTCCATGCCGGCGGGAGCATCCGCTTCGCTGGCCGGGAACTGCTGGGCGCGGAGGAAAGCGTGCTGCGGAAAATCCGGGGCAACCAGATCTCGATGATTTTCCAGGAGCCGATGACCTCCCTCAACCCCGTCTACACCATCGCCAACCAACTGGCGGAGCCCCTGATGCTCCACCAGGGGATGCGGCGTTCCCAGGCCCGCAGGCGCTGCCGGGAATTGCTGGAGGAGTTGGGCATCCCCGCCCCGGACGTGGTGCTGGACAGCTACCCCCACCAGTTGTCCGGCGGGATGCGCCAACGGGTGATGATCGCCATGGCCATCGCCTGCCGGCCGCGGCTGATGATCGCCGACGAGCCCTCCACGGCCCTGGACGTCACCGTGCAGGCTCAGATTCTGCAATTGATGAAGGACCTCCAGCATGAGTTCGGGATGGCCCTGCTGCTGATCACCCACGACCTGGGCGTGGTCAATCAGATGTGCGACCGCATCTGCGTGATGTACTCGGGGCGGGTGGCGGAGATCGGCTCCCGCGAATCGGTGCTGCGCCGGGCGCGCCATCCGTACACGGTCAAGCTGATGGAGTCGATCCCCCGGGGTGTCAGCCGGGAGCACCGGTTGAGCGTGATCGAGGGGCAGGTGCGCCCGGCCACCGATTACCCGGAAGGATGCCGCTTCGCCGAGCGGTGCGACCATGCCGCCCGGCGCTGCCGGAACGAACAGCCTCCCCTGTACGCCTCGGTGGATGCCGGGAACGGTACAGAAATCGGC
>CAZOXD010000020.1:9227-20129 GCA_964583525.1 uncultured Pseudomonadota bacterium | reverse complement strand
ACAGAAATCGGCGCGAAAGAAAACACAGTCCTGTCCGCCTGCTTCCTGCGCGATCCCCAGGAGCCCCTGCCGCAACAGGAGACGCCACCGTCAGTGCAGCCGGTGCGGGAGGCGCGCGGGGAGCGGAACGGGCAGAATAGGCACGGTGGGCACAATGGCAACGGCGGGCACGGTGGTGTGTTGCTGGAAACCCGGCGCCTGACCACCCACTTCCCCATCCGCGGCGGATTCTTCCGGCGGGTGGTGGGCCATGTGCGGGCCGTGGACGGTGTGTCCCTGGCCATCCGCGAGGGCGCCACCCTGGGACTGGTGGGGGAATCGGGGTGCGGGAAGACCACCCTGGGCCACAGCCTGCTCAGCCTGGAAGGCCATGCCCGGGGCCAAGTGCTGTTCGAGGGGACGGACCTGCTGGCCCAGTCCAGGGAAGACCTGCGCCGCATGCGCAAGAAGGCGCAGATCATCTTCCAGGACCCCTTCGCGTCCCTCAACCCACGCCACATGGTGAACGAGATCGTCGGCGAGGGACTGCGCATTCACGAACCGCATCTCACCAGGGAAGCCCGCGAGGAGAGGATCGTGGAAACCCTGGAGGAGGTGGGATTGTCGTCGGACATTGGCTACCGCTACGCCCACGAATTCTCCGGCGGGCAGCGCCAGCGGATCGCCATTGCCCGCTCCATCATTCTCCGTCCGCGCTTCATCGTGCTCGACGAGGCCACCAGCGCCCTGGACGTGTCCGTGCAGGCGCAGATCCTCAACCTGCTGCGCGACCTGCAAGTCCGCCACAACCTGACCTACCTGTTCATCACCCACGATCTGGGCGTGGTGGAATACCTGGCGGACCATGTGGCGGTGATGTACCTGGGACGAATCGTGGAATACGGCGCCACGGAGGAAGTGTTTCGCAACCCGGCCCACCCCTACACCCGCAGTCTGCTGGATGCCGTACCCAGCCTGGAGGAGCGCTGGAGCGACCTCCCGGCCCTCACGGGCGACGTGCCCTCACCGGTGCACCCTCCCCCCGGGTGCCACTTCCACCCCCGCTGCCCCCTCTTCGCCGCGGACGGGGATCCGCGCCTGGGCAGCCAGTGTCCCCGGCATTACCCGGAAAAAAAACCGCTCCTGGCCCCCACAAAGCAGGGGGAGGAGGAGGAGCATTGGGTGAAATGTCATGCCAGCGTGGATGCCACAGAGTAAAGACCACCCCTCCCACGGCGTCCCGCTTCCGATGCAACCCAGGACGCCCAGGGGCGCGGCGTCCCGTTCCCGCACATCCCTGGCATGAATAAGTTGCTTTTGGCACCTCGATGCCAAAAGCCGGGCGGTGTTTTCGCCCAGGATCATGCGCCGCTCGTCCTCGCCAAGCTCCCCCCATGGTGCGCTGGAGCACTTCCTCCGAATCGGGCCAGGATCCTTCGTGATGGGGGTAGCCGTTACCGAAGAGCAGCCGCTCCGCCCGGGATGAGATATGCATTTCAAACCAACCCGCTGCCGGATGTTTCACCTTGAATCCAAAAGGGATATAGTTTACGATACCACGTTAAGCTTACAAGGTTACCGGGTGAAGACGATCGAATTTACCCGGGTTCATCCACACCCGAACTGGACATTCAATCGAATTCGAGGGGGATTTATAAAACTTCCGGGTGCTGGATACCGTTTAATCAGAATAACACCCATGGTAATCCTTCGATTCCGGATGACCTCTTCTTTTTACGTAGGATATCGAGCAGAAGGATAGGGGCTTATGCAGGCCAATCCTTTACTAGGCGGGAGTCAAAAGCAGGAGGCGGGGCCTCCCCCTGCCAATGAGGATCAACGGGTCATCAGCCTGATCAGCAACGTTCCCGCCAATCAGATCGTCGGTCTGGATCACTTCCAATCCTTTTTCAACTCCCCGGAAGTAAAGGCCGAGGTCAATCCGTTCCGGTACGTGATCCAACGCAAGGTCCGCCGCTCCATGGGGGGCAAGTTCAGCTCGGGCCTGTCCCAGGAAATCACGGAAAGCGTCGCGATCAATCCCAACGAGGATGTCTTCGGTCTGCGGCGCTGGGTGGGCGGCATCCGGCAGGATCCCGCCAGCGTCCTTCTGGTCCAGGTCAACAAGGTCAAGGAATCCCCCCTGGCCGCGCCCCTGATTTTTTCCGATCTGATGAAGACCGGCCGCCCGGTGTTGATTACGGGTACCGACCGCACCGTCCAGGATCAATTGTTCGCCAAGATCCTGCCGGACTGCAGCCATATTCCCGCCAGCATTCGGCATAACACCTCCCTCAAAACCATGCTGTTGGCGAGGGTGACCCGCCGCAAGGGCTTCGTCGGCACCATGCGTTACCTGCTCGACCTGGATTTTCTCCCGCATAAAATTCAGGAGAAAATTTCCAGAATCAATGGGGGCAGCGACCCCAGTGAATTGTCGGATCCGGAAGTGATCAATCTGTCCCTGCTTTCCGATCTTTCCTCGCGTTATCAGAGCGCCCTGTTGCAGTTCAAGGAAACCCTGGAAAACGGGAACCTCAATATCCAGCAGATGATGGGGATGTTCGAGATTTTGCTGGCCGATGTCCCACAGGAGCATGCCCTGCAGGCCTTCAGCGAATTTCTGGGTAAGGACGACGAACGCCCTGGATCCGTGAATTCCAGATCCGATCTGTATAGCTACCTGAACCGATACATCAATTCCACCGAGGGAAGCTCCCGCAAGATGACCCGGAGCGAAAAGGTGGACGAGGTCTGCAAGCGCATCACCAGCGTGGTGATTCAGCAGCGGATCAAGACCGATCCCATTCTGTGGAAACGCTGCCATTTCATCTACAAACCCGAATCGGAAGAACAGGAGCTGATGTCGCAATTGGAGCCCCTTCACCAGTTCCTCAGCAAGTACCTGGAAGGGGCCGGGGATTCCGTCTCGGATGATTTCAAGGAAAAAATGGGCGGCGCCATCTTCGATCTGGTCGCCAAGGCCAATATCAATCTCGCAGAAGGCGAAAAGGAGGGGGGGCTGGTGCGGCAAAGAACCGCCCAACACTTCCTGCCCATGTTCCAGATGAGCAAGTTCCAGGCAAGCCACCTGATCCAGGTTGCGGAAAACAACCGCGAAACCATCCTTGACCGGGACAAATTCATTGACCTGTTCAAGAAAACCCCGGTGACGGTGGGGGACATCAAGCTGGTCTGGACGCGGCTGGATTCCGAATTCAATCGGGACCGGAAAATCACCGAAGCCATTCGGGAGAGCACACTCGATGTAATCGTGGGACACACCAAGGACCGGGAAAAGGCCCTGCGGGAAATCTATATCATCAACGCTGCCCAGGAATTGGTGAACTTCTCCTTCCACTTCGGTGACAAGAACATATCCGCCATCGACCGCCTCTGCGGGATCGCCGTGATGGGTCAACGTTTCGGCTTTGAGGTTTCCACCAAGCAGGTGTTCAAGGATTCCATCGGATTGTTCACCGACGAGAAGGAGACGCCCCTGGGCAAGCTGCAAAACGAACCCTCTGTGATCAGCCGTTCCTATACCGCCTTGATTGGATCCCAGGTGGAACGCCAGGTGAAAAAAATGGTGGACCACAAGATCGGCTATCTGCAACAGACCTTTGGCGATAATTTCTTCGAAGTAATCTACCAGAATGTGATCACGCGCCACGATCTGCCCTTGTCCCGCAGCCAGCTAGCCTGGTTCGTCAAGGATCGCGGGTTGCTGGGAAGCCTGATGGAAAAAGGCTTCAAGTCCGAGCGGGAAAACGACATGGTTGATTCCTTCCTGACATTGGACAAACCCACGCTTTCCGGCAAGGCGCCCGAGAGGGATTTCCGGGAATTCGATTCCTTCGAGAAAAATTTCAAGGAAGCCAACCTGAATTTCAAGAAACTGCTGGGTGTGTTGAAGGTCAACGCGGAGCAGGACCCCGCCAGCAATATTCATTCCCTGATCTGGTCCCTGTACAAGCGGGGCATTTACAACCTGGAACGCAACGAATCCAAGGATGTCTTCCGGAAAAGCGAATTCTACAACAAATGGAAAGACCTGATTGCAAAGATTTCCTCGGAAAATTATTCCGTTTTCACCAAGGATATTCAGGAAGAAGGCGTCAAGATTTATGTGCTGCCGAAATTCCACCACCTCCTGACCATCGGCACCCGCTTCGGTTATCTGATCGAAAGCAAGATCGTCCGCTATCAGGTCATCGGTTCCCCAGCGGAAACCCTGGAAGAGTTGGATCCCGTTTCCAGGGTGTTCAACGAGAAAATTCAGTCGATCGAGAAGGATTCCGGCAGCTACCCCGAATTCAAGATGGTGTTCGAAGGCGCCAGCGAGGCGGCCCGTATCACGGAAGTGTGGAGAGACCACAGCCGCCACCTCTGCTTCGCGCTGCTGGACCGCTTCTTGACCGAAACGGTGATCAAGCAACTCATACCGGGCAAGGTGACGCCCAACAACCTTTGGTATCTCCCCGATTCCGTCAAGTTGGGGTTGGGCCCCTCCCTGGTGGGGCAGCAGTCGGTGCCGTTCCAGAAGATTCTCCAAGTACCGGAGAATATGGGGAATATCCAGAAAAACCCCAAGTCCAGCTCCACGACAATCGACGATTTCACCATCGAAGTGCACAAAATCCATCGCCTCAGGAGTGAGTTGGCGAATTACGAAAGCGTGGGGGAGGACGTGCTGGATATCATCCAGAACCTCACCCATGAACGCGCGGAAAGCCAATTGGTGCTCAAGTACGAACAGGCGCTCACGCAAATGAACCGGGTTCTCTCCAAACCCCTGCGCCATTTCTCCGAGAATGAGGTGGAAGCGCTGCACAAGATCACCTCGCTGATGAAGGCCACCTTGCACGCCTTCTACACCACCCCTGGCACACTGAAGGATCAGTTGGTGATGCGGGTGCAAAATCAATTGCAATCCCGCCGCAGCGATGGCCATACGCTCAAGCTCAACTTCAGCGACGTCTTCATCCTGGAGAAAACCGAAATCAGAGTGACCCACCGCACCAAGAAAGACGGCGAAACGATTTCCAGGCAGCGCAAGGTGGAGGTGGAAGTGGAAAGTGGATATCAGACCCTGCCCACACGCATTCGGGAAGTGATCCGCACGCATGATATCCTTGCCCGGAAGCGGCACGTGATTTTCTCGCCGGAAGGACAGAAGAAAAAGCAGGTGCAATACGTGAAAGACATCATCGAGGTGCTCCAGTTGCTGCGGGGCAATGCCCTCAAGTTCTACGTGGATTCCACCACGATGACCGACGGTCAGATGCATGAGTTGGCCACCCGTATCAAGCCCCATCATTTTTTCCGCATGGACGATTTGAAGCCGGAACCGCCCGAGGGAATGAAGGTGGAGGGGACGAAGGACCCTCTTACGGGAAGAATGGTGCGCAAACCTCCCCAAGCCCGGCCGGCCCAGCCAGTCCAGCCGGCCCAAGCAGCCCAGCCGTCCCAACCACCCCGGCCGGCCCAGCCAGCCCAGCCAGCCCAGCCAGCCCAGCCGGCCCAACCCCAAGCCGGCCAAGACCCGGATCTGCCGGCGTCCAACTGACATGCGATTTGCAGGTGGATAGCCGGCGGGCGCCACAGCGATTCCACCGCGATTCCACTGTGGTTCCACTTCCTCCGCTCAACAGGGGGGCCTGGCCGCAATGTTATTGGGGCGGTTGCCAGGTTCTCCCGGGCAATACCTTCTCCAGGGGAAGGGGCGGATCGGGACGGGAAGCAGGCTCCACGAGCGGCAGATGCCACCATCCCAGGTCGTGCCATTGATTCAGCTTGTAGCCCGTGGATTCCAGGGTGGCGATATTTCGAAAGCCGAGCTTTTCATGCAGGGCCACGCTGCCGGGATTGGGGAGGGTGATTCCCGCGTAGGCGTTGACGAAGCCCTGCGCACGCAGGCAATCCAGCAGGTTCCGATACAGTGCCGATGCGATTCCGTTTTTCCTCCACCGGGATCCAACATAGACCGTCACCTCCACGCTCCACTGGTATGCGGGACGGGCGCGGAAGCGGGAGGCGTAGGCGTACCCGGCGATTCGGTTCCCGTCCTGGCAAACCAGCCACGGAGCGTAGGTCAACACATCGGCCATGCGGGACGATAATTCACCGGCCGTTGGGGGCGTGATTTCAAATGAGACGGCCGTTTCCAGAACCACCGGTGAATATATTTCCAGGCAGCCTGGGGCATCTCCCGTCCGGGCGAGTCGGATTTCCATGGGGATGATAACGATGCTAGGCCGAGCGCCGGGTTTTCCGCCCGGAGCGGGCGCCTTCCGTCTTTTTCCACAATTCCCGCGCCCTTTCGGACACCTGATCCACCGTCAAGCCGCAGGAATTCAATTGTTCCCCCCTGCTTCCGTAGGGGACGAACGCGTCGGGAATTCCCAACAATTTCGCCGGGCGGAGCAGATCGTATTCCGCCATCAGCGCCAGCACGCCCTGACCCAAGCCTCCGTTGAGGACGTTCTCCTCCAATGTCAGCACGGCCTTGGCCTGGGATATTTGCGCCGCCAGTAAATCCTCGTCGAGGGGCTTGAGGAAGCGGGCATCCACCACGCTGCAGGAAATTCCTTCCTCGGAGAGTGTCCGGGCGGCTTCCAGGGCGGTTTCCACCATCGATCCGATGGCGGCGATCAGCAGCCCGCCCCGGGGCGCCTTGACCAGCAACTCGCCGCACCCCACGGGCACTGGCTCCAGGGCGCCCTCCCAGCTCATGGCCGCGGTGTCCCCGCGCGGATAGCGCATGGCGATGGGTCCGCTGTCATGGAGATGGGCCGTGAGCAGCATGCGGCGCATTTCCTTCTCGTTGCGGGGCGCCATGTGCACCATTCCGGGAATCAGCCGCAGGTAGGAATGATCGAACGCGCCGTGGTGTGTGGGCCCGTCCTCCCCCACCAGCCCGCCGCGGTCCATCATGATGCGCACCGGCAGGCTCTGCAGCGCGATATCGTGGATCATCTGGTCGAAGGCGCGTTGGGAGAAGGTGGAGTAGATGGTCACGAACGGCTTGAGACCGCCAATGGCCATCCCGGCCGCGCTGCAAAAGGCGTTGGCCTCGGCAATGCCCAGATCGAGCACCCGTCCCGGAAACGATTCCGCCAGGGGCGTCAGACCGGTGTTGCTCTGCATGGCGGCGGTGAGGGCGACGATATCCTCGTCCCCGGCCATCAGCTCGGCCATGCCCTCGGAGTAGATGCTGGTCCAGGTTTTCCTCGTTTGCTGGCTGGGAGATTTCACTACTGGCGATTGCACCATTTTCGGGGAGATGGCATGCGCCTCGAAGGTGTTTTCGATATCCGGTCCCAGTCCCTTTCCCTTCACCGTTTTCGCGTGGATCAGGATCGGCCCGTGCATCGTCTTGGCGTGCCGCAACATGGAGACCAGCCGTTCCAGGTTGTGTCCTTCCACCGGGCCGAAGTAGCGGAATCCCAGCGATTCGAAGAAGGCCGCCGTTTCGCCGCTGGCGAAGTCCTTCATCGAGCGTTCCATGAGCTTGAGTTTTTTCAGGATTTCCGATCCGAAGGGTACCCGGCCGGTGATCCGCTTCAACTCGTCGCGCAGGGCATTGTAGGAATCCGAGGCGGTAATGCGGGTGACGGTGCGGGAAAGGCCGCCCACGTTCTGGTCGATGCTCATCCCATTGTCGTTGAGGATCACGATCATGTTCAGGTCCAGCGCGCCCGCCATGCTCAAGGCCTCGTAGGCCAGCCCCCCGGTCATCGCCCCGTCGCCGATCACGGCGAGGGTGTGGTGATGCTCCTCCCGCAAGTCGCGGGCCACCGCCATCCCGAGCGCCGCCGAGATGGAGGTGGAAGCATGCCCCGCCCCCATATGATCGAAGGGGCTATCTTTTCGTTCGAGGAATTTGCAGAGCCCGCCCCACTTTCCGTACTGGGAGAACCGCTCCGCCCTTCCGGTCAGCATCTTGTACACGTGGGCTTGGTGTCCCACGTCCCACACGACGCGGTCCCGGAGAAAGTCGAACTGGTTGAACAGGGCTACCGTCAACTCCACCACCCCCAGCGCAGCCCCCAGATGACCGCCGGTGCGGCTGATGGTTTCGGTCAGGAACGAGCGTGATTCCTCCGCCAGCGCGGTCAACTGTTCCAGGGAATATCCCTGCAGTTCCAGGGGATCGCTCAGGTTGGCCAGGGTGGGATATTTGCTGGTATCCATGGAGGAATTCGTGAGGATTGGACAGGGTGGGAACGTGGGCGTTCTCCCGGATCCCTAAGGCGCGGTGCGGATGAATGCCGGTTTTCAACTGCCTCCACGATCATAGAGGGAAGGTTCGGTATAGGCAAGATGGTCGGCGGGCGGCTTCTGGGCAACCGTATTCCCGGAAAAGTTCCCGGTCATCAGCCTTGTCAAGAATCTATTTTGCAGTGGGACGGGCTACATTCGAGGGCAGGACACGCCTGTCCGGCCCGGGGGGGTAGGAATGTGGCGTCCGCTCTCCTGCGGGCAAGGACGCCCACGCCACTATTATTATTATCCGAGGTCTGGTAAATCCATGAAATATATTTAGAATGCGGTTGCCTTGGCTCATGCCCCTTCCCTCTTGTTTTCCTTGGTGGTTTCGATTTAAGAGTGATTCAGGATCGGCCAGCCCCACGGATGTCCTGCCAGGAAAAGGCGAATTCGCGAATATGAATACCGAAGAATTTGTGGAATTGATTCCCATGCGCGAAGACGAGCGCATCGATCCGGAGCGCGTGGGGGCGCATCTGGCGGGCAAGCTCCCCGCTGCCCGGGGAACGCCCGAAGTCCAGCAATTCGAGGGAGGCAAGGCGAATCTCACCTATCTTCTCCGATTTCCGCAGGAAAACGGGGAGTTCCGGGAATATGTGCTGCGCCGGCCACCCCTGGGCCCCGTGGCGCCCAAGTCCCACGATATGGGACGCGAATACAAGGTGCTTTCCAGGTTGAATCCCAAATATCCACTGGCGCCCCTGGCCTATTATTTCAGCGAGGAAAAGGATGTCGTGGGGGCGCCCTTCCTGGTGATGGAACGGCGGCGGGGCATCGTCATTCGCAGCGTACTTCCCGTGCGCTTCCAGGGGCAGCCGGATTTGAACCGCCGCATCGGGGAGATGCTGGTGGATGCCCTGGCCGACCTGCACATGGTGGAGCCCGCGGCGGTTTCCCTGGGCGATCTGGGACGCCCGGAAGGATTCATGGAACGCCAGATCATGGGATGGGCCGGGCGCTGGGAAGCCGCCAAAACCGAAGAGGTGCCGGAGTTCTACCAACTGCGGGAATGGCTGGAGGGGCACATCCCCCCGCCCCCCCGGGTGTCCCTGGTGCACAACGATTTTAAGCTGGACAACGTGATGGTGGACGGCGGAAACCCTGCAAAAGCCGTTGCCGTGTTCGATTGGGACATGTGTACCCTGGGTGATCCCCTGGCCGACCTGGGAACGCTGCTCGGGTATTGGACAGAGGCAGGGGATTCCGATCTGCGCAAGGCCTTCGCGGTGATGCCCACGGACCAGGAGGGATTTCCCTCCCGCGGCGAGGTGGTGGAGCGGTATGCCGCCCGCACCGGCATGGACCTCCAGTATATCGAGTTCTACCATTTGTTCGCCATCTGGAAGACCGCGGTGGTCATTCAGCAAATCTACGTGCGCTGGCACCGGGGCCAAACCAGGGACGACCGCTTCAGCACCTATGGCGGCCGGGCGGTGAGCCTGATCCAGTCCGCCCTGGAGGTGCTCCCGGCATGATCCTAAAAAGGGGTGGCGCCTGCGATGGGAAGTTGGAGTCACGATCCGGTGCTCCCCAACCCTTTCCCCTTACTTCATCCAATTGGGGTACTTGATTCATGAGCGAAACCAACCAAGCCTTGAAAAAACTTCCCGCCATCGAACACATGGTGTTGCTGCGGGTGCATGGCCCGGAGAACGAACTGCGGGCGGTCTTGCCCAATCTCCCTCCCCATACCGATGCCCTGCGCGTGCTGCACGGCGTTCAGGACCGGGATGGCGGAGTGGGCCCAGTGGAAGCCAAGCGTGGCCTGGAGGTGCTGGCGAGCCTGGGCCAGGACAAGGGGAATCCGGTGGCCGAAGTGCTCCTCCACTGCGCCGCGGGAAAGGCGCACACCCTCACCGTGGTAGCCAGTCCCGTTGCGGGGCTGATGGAACGGATCGCCCTCCGGGAAGGAAGCGCGGAGGATACCGAGGCCTTCTTCGACTTGCTGGAAGCGGGGGACGTGCGTGCGGCGGAAAAGGTCAACGGCAATTGGCGGCCTCAGTCCTACGTGATCGATGGCATCCTCAACTTCTTCGGAGCCCACGATTCGGTACGGATGGGAGCTGATGTGTGGGACAAGGTGCCTCTGAAACTCAGCAATAAAACCGATCAGGAGTTGGAAGCCGCCGGGGTGCGGTATGGCCCGGCCTCCAGCGTCCGCATCGGCAGCTACATCGGACCCGGAACGGTGGTGATGAATCACGGATTCGTCAATGTGGGCGCCTACATCGCCGGGGAGGGAGTGATGGTGGACGTGGCCAGCCGTATCGCCTCCTGCGCCCAGATCGGAAAAGGGGTCAAGTTCGGCGGAGGCTCCGGGATCGAGGGCATCCTGGAACCGGCGGGGCGGCTCCCCTCCATAGTGGAGGATTACGCCAAGATCGGCGCCATGTGCGAGGTTTCGGGAATCGTTTCGGAAGGCTCCGTGCTGGCCAGCGGCGTGGTGATGGCTTCCGGGAAGAAGATCTTCGACGAAGCCTCCGGGGAGGTGGTGCCCCCCCTGTCCCTGGAGGTGGACGGCACAATCTACCAGATTCCGGTGATCCCGCCCTACCGGCTGGCCGTGGGAGGATCCCTGATCTCCGAATCCGGCAGGTTCGCCACCGATGCCATCGTCCTCAAACCCGGCGATCTTCGCGATACGGACACCCT
>CAZOXD010000020.1:5019-9127 GCA_964583525.1 uncultured Pseudomonadota bacterium | reverse complement strand
GCCCGCAATCATCGCCCAGGAAATCCCGGTTCAGCTACAGCCGAGCCGGGAGGAAGGGCCTTTTACCGCCGATGGGGGCGGTTTTGAGTCCAGGGATTGTCATAAATCGTTTGTTTATTACTTCTTCCCGCCGCTCCCGGCGAGGTTCTGAATTTTACGGAGAATCAGGTTTTTTCTTGTTTTTTTTAAATTATTTGGAAAAAAATGTTGACTGTTAGCAAATAAGCTTCTAGAGTGCTAACACAAAGAACGAGGAATTCGGGAAAAGATGAATTCCCATATGATGCAAGCGAACAGTAAGGAAGGAACTCACGATGAAAAAGCAAGTGCGGATTTCCGAAGAGGAAATTCAAAAAGCGTTGCAGAAATTCCAAAAGGAAGGCGGCCTGATCAATAAATTGCCGGACGAGGTGATCCGCCGCTCGCCCTATGTGGGAGGTAAATTCGCGATGTACGAGGCGGTCATCGAGCGCCCCGAAGCCTAAGTCCTCCCCCCCTGATTGTTGGAGGAGCCATCCGTGGCTCCTCTACCACTTCTCCGCCATTTCACCGCCATACCCCTGCCCAAATCGCGGCAATTCTCCCCCTCGAGGTTCTCCCTGCGGGGATTTCCTGCCCGTAGGCGATTCTTCAGGCCATCCTCGCGCCGGAGATTCGGACGGGGGATGAAGGCGGAAGTGTACCCTTGGCGGTATCTCGGTCTGGGGTTCTACCAGGAAACAAATTCGATGTCATGTTGATCGGAGTGAAGCATTTTGTGGACAGTCCCGGAAGATCCTTCACTGCGTTCAGGGTGAAATATGCAAAATGCGTCACAACCGTACCATTCGGGGGATTGCGGCAGCTGAATTGCACTTATCAACGCCGGATGGGGAGAGGAGGGTGGGGCCACCGATGGGTGGCCCCTTTTACTAGGGAGGGGGACGGGGAAATACCTTTTCCACGCCGCCGGAATGCGGGGATGGGGCCGCGAGGTTACGAACAACCCATGGAGTTGCCGCAACTCAAGCAGCGGTAGCATGTGCCGTTGCGGACGGTGAGGTGTCCGCACGTGTCGCACACGGGCGCATCGCCCATCATGTCCGCGAGGTGTTCATCCAGAACGTCCTCGTGGTGCTCCTTCCTGGGAGACAGATGCGCCTGAGTGGCCTGTTGGGGCGATTCCGCGGGACTCGGCATGGAGTCCTCCGGATGCCCATCCGATCGGGTGTCGATGGAAGTCTGGGGTCGGACGTGAACGAGATCCGTGCGCCCCAGGTATTCCAATCCCAGAATCCGGAAAATGAAATCCAGGATGGAGGTGGCGGTGCGCACGTTGGGATGATCGGTCATGCCGTGGGGTTCGAAGCGGGTGAAGGTGAACATCTTCACGTATTTCTCCAGCGGCACTCCGTGCTGGAGTCCCGTGGAGATCGCCTGGGCGAAGCTGTTCATCATGCTCCGGTAGGCGGCGCCTTCCTTGTACATATCGATGAAGATCTCGCCCAAGTCGCCGTTCTCGTATTCCCCGGTGCGCAGGAAGATCTTGTGCCCGCCCACAGTGGCTTCCAGGGTGAAGCCCTGGCGGCGGCGCGGGAGTTCCCGGCGGTATCGCCAAGCCTCCACGTCGGGCAACCCGGTGACGTCCGCAATCATGCCCACAGAATCGTCTGCTGTGGCGTCTTCCTCCACCTTTTCCTCCATTTGGGAGGAGAGTGGCTGGGAGCCCTTGGAGTTGTCCCGATAGAGAGCCACGGCCTTCAATCCGTAGCGCCAGGATTGGACGTAGAGGTCCTCGATCTCCTCCACCGTCGCTTTTTCCGGCATGTTGATGGTCTTGGAGATGGCGCCGGAAATGAACGGTTGCACGGCCGCCATCATTTTGACGTGGGCCATGGGTTGAATGAAACGCTCGCCGTATTGGCCGCATTTGTTGGCGCAGTCGAACACCGGCAGGTGTTCCGGCTTGAGATGGGGTGCGCCCTCGATGGTTTCCCTGCCCCCGATGCGGATGGCGGCCGCCGTGACGTCCTCCTCGCTTAACCCCTGCGCCAACAGGCTTTCGGGGTTGATGTGGGGGGTGTAGCTGTTGAGGCCGCCGGTCATGCGCACCGATTGGGCTGCTTCCTGGATCTGGTCGTCGTCGAAACCCAGTTCCTTGAGGAGCGCCAGATTGATGGGGCCCGCATCCTCCAGGCTTTGTGTGCCGAGGATGTGGACGATGATGCCGGCGATCTGTTCATCGTTGTATGCGAGATTGGAGAGCGCCAGGGGGAGGGACTGGTTGACGATCTTGATGTATCCGCCGCCGGCCAGTTTTTTCCATTTAACCAGGGAATAATCCGGTTCCACTCCGGTGGTGTCGCAATCCATCAGCAGTCCGATGGTTCCTGTCGGCGCCAGGACGGTCATTTGGGCATTGCGGAAGCCATGGGCGGCTCCCCCTTCCTCCGCTTTGCTCCAGGCCTGCTGGGCGGCGTCCCACAACTCGGGGGACAGGAGCCGTTTTTCGATCCGCCCGGCCGCCTCGCGGTGCTTGGCGATCACCGCCATCATGGAATCCGTGTTGCGCTGATAGCCGGGGAAGGGCCCGATCTGACCGGCGATTTCCGCTGACGTGGCGTAGGCTTCCCCGCAGAGAATGGAGGTCAGGGCCCCGGCCAGGGCCCGGCCCTCCTCGCTGTCGTAGGCCATCCCGTTCACCATGAGCAGGGTGCCCAGATTGGCGTACCCCAGCCCCAGGGGACGGTAGTCGTGGGAATTGCGGGCAATGTCCTCGGTGGGATAGGAACTGAAATCCACCAGAATCTCCTGGGCCGCTGCAAAGACGCGGATCGCGGCCCGGTATCCATCCAGGTCGTAGCGGCCATCCTCCCCCCGGAACTTCATCAGGTTGAGGGAGGCCAGGTTGCAGGCGGTATCGTCCAGGAACATGAACTCCGAGCACGGGTTGGAGGCATTGATGCGGTCCGTGTTGGAGCAGGTGTGCCACTCGTTGATGGTGGTGTCGAACTGCACTCCCGGATCGGCGCAGGACCAGGCCGCCTCCGCGATTTCGCGCATCAGGTTCCGGGCCTTGTGGGTTTCGCAGACCTCGCCGTCGGTGCGGTTGGTGGTTTGCCAGTCCCCGTCAGCCTCGTATGCCCGTATGAACTCGTCGTTGATGCGCACCGAGTTGTTGGAGTTCTGTCCGGAAACGGTGTGGTAGGCCTCCCCGTTGAAATCCGCATCCATCCCGCTGGAGATGAGCATCTTGGCCTTTTCCTCCTCGCGGGCCTTCCAGCGGATGAAGTCCAGGATCTCCGGGTGGTCCATGTCCAGGCAGACCATCTTCGCCGCGCGGCGGGTGGTGCCGCCGGACTTGGTGGCGCCGGCCCCCTTGTCGAACACTTCCAGGAAGGACATCAATCCCGAAGACGTGCCCCCGCCGGAGAGCTTCTCTTGCTTGCTGCGCAGGCGGGAGAAATTGGTGCCCGTGCCGGAACCGTACTTGAACACCCGGGCTTCCTTCTGCAGGAGGCCGAAGATGGACATCAGGTCGTCTTCCAGGCGCTGAATGAAACAGGCAGAGCACTGGGGGTGCTCGTAGGAATTTTCCAGCATCAACGCCCGGCCCTGCTTCTCTTCCCAGTGGAAGTTCCCGGCGCTGCCCTCGATGCCGTATTCCTGCCACAGGCCGCAGTTGAACCAGACGGGAGAGTTGAAGGCGCCGCGCTGGGTGACCAGCAACAGGGTCAGCTCATCCTCGAAGATGTCGGCATCCAGTTGGGTCTGGAAGTAACCACCCTCCTCCCCCGCGGAGCGGATGGTGTGGGCGATGCGGTGGATCACCTGCCGCACGGAAACCTCATGGTCCGTTCCCGGCACGCCGGCCTTGCGGAAATATTTGGAAACCACGATATCCGTGGCCAGTTGGGACCAGTCCTCGGGCACCTCCAGGTCCTTCATCTCGAAGACCACTTTCCCGGAAGGCTCGGAAATCACGGAATGACGCCGGGCCCACTTCACCGCATCCAGCGGAAGCGTGCCCTCGGATGTGAAGTGGCGCTTGAAGGCCAGCCCCTTGCGGATCCTGCGGGATTTATCCACCCGCGCGGATTTTTGATGAATGCTCTCCTCCATGGCCGCC
>CAZOXD010000020.1:2417-4919 GCA_964583525.1 uncultured Pseudomonadota bacterium | reverse complement strand
TTGTCAAGAATAAATGATGGCTGTATTGCAAATAATTTTGCGATAATTTCCAAAGTCCTTGTTCTGCCAAGTAATACGAATTATCGATCCAAGGGGGCTGCAAAACCTTCATGAACTGGAAGCCCTGTTATAAATACAATAAAAGCACCAAGAAGGTTGCCTCCGGCGGATCAGGGGGGGCTCTGTTCATTTAACTGCCGGGGAGATCATTTTCCCCACATGCAGTTGAATTTTGTTGCTGATAGCTTTTTTCACGGCGCGGCAGGAGTTTTGGAATTTTTCCGTGCAGGGGCGGAATTCCGCTTCTGCGGCCCCTGGATGACGTGTTCCGGTGGACCCGAAAACAGCCGCGAATGGGATACCATCCGGAGGCCGAACCGGATTTATGATCTTGATCAATGTGATTCGATCTGGTTTATAAGAACATTCATTTGGCCTGTGACTTTCCACAATCAGGCGGAAAGACAATTTGCACACCCCATGGCCTTGAAAACCCCATAGCCTTGAAAACCCCATGGCCATGGGGCTTGCCCAGCGGAGCATCCGCGCGCGCCCGGGTTGGCGGGAGCCGAGACACTCTACCCCATTCAGGAGGTCCCCTTGAATATCGTCGTGCCAATAAAGTCCGTTATGGACGTGGAATTGAACATCCGGGTCAAGGATGGTCGGATATCCGAAGACGGGATGAACTACATCCTCAGCAAATGGGATGAGACGGCCCTGGAAGCCGCCCTGCAATTAAAGGAAGCAGGGGAAGGCGAAGTCACCGCCGTCACCATCGGCCCGGACCGTGCCGGGGAAGCCCTGCGCAAGGCCCTGGCCATGGGCGCGGACAAGGGGGTTCACGTCAACGATCCCGCCACCGAGGATTCGGATGCCGCCGGGCTGGGCAAAATCCTGGCCAAGGTGGTGGAGCGGCAATCGTGCGACCTGGTCATCACCGGGCGTCAGGCCCAGGATACGGACATGGGCGCCACGGGCGCCGCCCTGGCCGAAGCGCTCGGGATGCCCCTGGTGGTCAACGTGATCGGCATCGATGGCGGAGACGGCAAGCTCACCGTCAAGCGCAAGGGGGACGTGGGCCTGGAAGTGATCGAGGTCTCCCTGCCGGCCGTGCTGACGGCCAACGACAGCCTCAACGAGCCCCGGCTGGCCTCCCTGCGCGGTATCATGCAGGCCAAGAAAAAACCGGTGGACAACCTGACCCTTTCCGACCTGGGCATCGACCCGGGCGAGGTGGGCAGCGCGGGCGCCGGGTATGAAATTACCGGATACGAGTCCCCCGCCCAACGCGCCGCCGGGAGAAAATTCGAAGGCGAACCCGAGGAAATCGCCAGGGAAGTGGTGGATCTGCTAGCCAACGAAGCCAAGATTTTCGCCTGAGACCGGACACACGGGCGGCTCCCTTCCCCGCAGCGGAACCGCCACGGAGAAACTCGTGAGACGGGAGAGACGTTTCCCAGGCTTTGGAAGATACCGCGCCCTTGTCCTGCAAGGGCCAACCCGAAAAAGAGAAGAATACCCATGAGCAAGATTCTGGTGGTAGCGGAGGTGAAATCCGGCGAAGTGCGCAAGCCCTCCCTGGAACTGTTGGGCAAGATCAAAAGCGAGGGCTGGACGGCGGAGGCGGTGTTGATCGGCGACGCGGTGAAAAGCCAGGCCGATCAATTGGCAGGGCACGGGGCCGGGAAGGTTTACGTGGCCGAGGATGCCTCCCTGGCCATGTTCGCGGTGGAGCGCCATGCCGCCGCGGTGGTGGAGGCGATCGGCCAGTCCCAGCCGGACATGGTGTGGCTGAGCACCTCGGAAAGCGCCAAGGCCCTGGCCCCGGCCGTGGCCGCCAAGGCGGGCGCGTCCTTCGTGGGCGACTGCGTGGCGGTCTCCATCGCGGATGGCAAGGTGGAAGTTTCCCGCCCCGCCATGGCCACCAAGGTGGTTCAGAATCTGCGCTTCACGGGCGGCGGACTGAAGGTGATCTCCGTGCGCAGCGGGGCCTTCGATGCCGTAGAGGGCGGGAGCGCCTCCGCCGAAGTGGTGGAGCTGGCCGTGCCCCCCGCCGACGAGCGGATCACGGTGAAGGAAGTGGTGGCGGAGGAAACGGGCCGGGTGGACCTGGGTGACGCGTCCACCATCGTCTCGGTGGGCCGGGGCGTGAAGGGCCCGGAAGGCGTGGAATTCGTTCAGCCCCTGGTGGACGTATTGGAGGCCGCGTATGGCGCCTCCCGGGCCGTGGTGGATTCCGGCTGGATGCCCTACGACCTGCAGGTGGGGCAGACCGGGCGGGTGGTTTCCCCGGACGTGTATTTTGCCATCGGCATCTCCGGCGCCATCCAGCACCTGGCAGGAATGAGCAGCTCCAAGCTGATCGTCGCCGTCAACAAGGACGCGGACGCCCCCATCTTCTCCGTGGCCGACTATGGCATCGTGGGCGATTTGTTCAAGGTGGTGCCGGTGATGGTGGAGGAAATCAAAAAGCACAAAAAATGAACACCATGGGAATGA
>CAZOXD010000020.1:0-2317 GCA_964583525.1 uncultured Pseudomonadota bacterium | reverse complement strand
TGGGAATGAGCACCGTGGGAATGAGCACCGCGGGGTGAATGCCCCGCAGGCCCTGGCCCTCATGGTTCGATGGATTGTCCACGGATTGCACGACACCCTGGATTTAACAACCACACGGATTGGCCGGCGCCCGATGGCCTCCCAACGTTTTCCTCCTGGCTTGAGGCGCTCGGCTTGCAGCCCGCCGGAGGCAGCTTTTTATTTACTGCGTTTTTGAATTGGTCACAGGCCTTCTACTCCACATCCCAACCAATCGGAGCGTAGATGGAACCGACATTGATGACCCTGGCGCTGGCCGCCGGCTTTTCCGTCTTCACCTGGTCCATTGTTTCCAAGCTGCGCCTGTTTTTCCGGATGGCGCCGGAAAACCGCTTTGACCAGCCCTGGCGGCGCCTGGGTCTGCTGTTCCGCATCGGGCTGGGGCAGAGCAAGCTGGTGACTCCCCGCCGGGAGCGCTCCGCGGGCGCCATGCACTTCTTCATCTTCTGGGGCTTCATGGTGCTGGCCCTGCGCGAGGTGCTGCTGGTCGGAGACGCCTATCATCCCGGCTTCGCCGAATTGCTGCCCCTGCTCAATTCGGGCTCTTTCCTGGGTTATCTCTACACATTCCTCTACAACGTGACCGAGGTGATCGTGTTGTGCATGGTGCTGATCGCCCTGTACAGGCGGCTGGTGCTGCGCCCGGTGCGGCTGGATCTCAACATGGAGGGAATCGTCATCCTCTGCCTGATCCTGGGGGTGGTGACCACCGACCTGCTTTACGATGCCGCACGCTTCAACCTGATCTCGGTATTCGGCCACGATCTGCATTACCTGCACGGTTCCGCATGGGGCAGCGAGATGACCTGGGCGCCCTTCGCCTCTCTGCTGGCCAGGGGCATGGCCTCCTGGGGCGAGACGCTCAACGCCATGGTGTTCCAGTTCGGGTACTGGCTGCACATCGGAATCATCCTGGTCTTTCTCAACCTGCTGCCCCTCGGCAAGCACGCCCACGTCATTTCGGCGCTTCCCAACGTTTTCTTCGGCTCCCTCGGTTATCCCCACACCCCCGCGGCGCTGCTCAACCTGGAGGACGAGGAAGCCTGGGAAAAGGGCGGGCTGGGGGTGGACCGCATCGAGCACCTCACCTGGAAGCAGGCCCTCGATTTGTACACCTGCACCGAATGCGGGCGCTGCTACGACATCTGTCCCACCTACGTGACCCGCAAGCCGCTGTCCCTGAAATGGTTCAACGACCAGCTCCGCCACCACCTGGAGGAACAGAAGGGCGCCCTCCTTTCCACCGGCGCCAGCAGCGGAGAGGCGCCCCTGGTGGGCGGGGTGATCCGTCACGACACCCTGTGGGCCTGCACCACCTGCCGCGCCTGCGAGGAGGTGTGCCCGGTTTCCATCGAGCACGTGCCGCGCATCGTTTCCATGCGCCAGGCCCAGACCCTGATGCATGAGAAGTATCCCAAGGAACTGGCCTCCACCTTCCGCGGGCTGGAGCAGAACGGGAATCCATGGAATCTGGGGTACGACCAGCGCGCCGGGTGGACGGAGGAAATGGATTTCCCCATCACCGTGCTCACCGAGCCTCCGGAAGAGGAAGTGGATGTCGTGATGTGGGTGGGTTGCATGGGGGCATTCGACAAGCGCAGCCAGAAAATCACCCGGGCCACCGCCATCCTGCTCCATAAGGCGGGGGTGCGCTTCGCCATCCTCGGCACCAAGGAGAAATGCACCGGCGACCTGGCGCGCCGCACCGGCAACGAGTTGTTGTACCAGACCCTGGCCGGGGAAAACGTGGAAACCCTCAATGCCCTCAAGGTGACCCAGGTGGTCACCCAATGCCCGCACTGCCTAAACGCCCTCAAGAACGAATACCCCCAACTGGAGGGGCGCTTCGAGGTGTTCCACCATTCCACCTTCATCGCCAAACTGGTGGACGAGGGCCGGCTCACCCTCAAGCCCGGACTGGAGGGCGCGGTGACCTTCCACGATCCCTGCTACCTGGGCCGCTACAACGGGGAGTACGACGCCCCGCGCGCTTTGCTGGCCCAAAGCGCCCAGGAAACGCCCGTGGAAATGGAGCGTTCCCGCAACGAGTCGTTCTGCTGCGGCGCCGGGGGCGGGCGCATGTGGCTGGAGGAAAATATCGGCACCCGCGTCAACGAGGAGCGGGTGCGCCAAGCCGCCCAGACCGGCGCCAAAACCATCGCCACAGCCTGCCCGTTCTGCATGACCATGATTGAGGACGGACTGCGCCAAATGGGCCGCGAAGAGGAAATGAAGGTCAAGGACGTGGCCGAGGTGGTGCTGGATTCCCTGGCCTGAG
>CAZOXD010000019.1:20948-39817 GCA_964583525.1 uncultured Pseudomonadota bacterium | reverse complement strand
TTAGTTCCGTCGGGTTTGAACTTGCCCCCATTCCTGCTCCAGGTTCTATGCGGCTTTTCCGGTCTCCCCGGCTGGGTTTTCCCGACCCACTGAAGCGAACTGGCTGGGGATCAGTTTTCCCGGCGAACTATGAGACCGAGCTTTCGAAAATTGTCCGCTCAATCCCGATGCCCCAGCTTGCGCCGCTGTTCCCGGGTTTTTTCCTCATCGACCCGGAGGGGAGCGCCCACGATCACCACCCCATAGGCTGAAAGGGCGCGTTCCGGTGAAAGCTTTTCCTCGATTACATCGTCCAGCACCAGCTGTGGATCCCGGCACAGCGGGTCCCCATAGCCCCCGCCCGAAGGAGTGACGTGATAGAACACATCGCCCCGGTTCAAGGAGATCGCCTCGGTCACCAAAACCGGCAGGACCCGCTCTTCAGGGCCCGGATTGATGATGTTGACCGGTCCCTGGCCCGGCTCCCCCCCAGCGAGCCCATGGGGGACGAAGTCCCGCTTGTCCGAACGCAGGGAGAATACGCACTCTTCGGCCAGCAATTCATAGACGCGGATCAGGGCGTTGCCTCCCCGGAATTGACCCGCTCCACCCGTGTCCGGCACGATGCCGTAGCGTTGCACCCGCAAGGGGTAATTGGCCTCAATCATTTCCACCGGAACGTTGGACTGGTTGGCGCCCATGTGGGGGACGCCTTCCTGACCGTCGTGGGTCGTCGCGGCCCCCCAGGTGCCCATGAAGGTTTCGGCGAAGACGAAGGGCTTGCCCTCGTTCCAGCCACCAAAAGTGGGAATGGTGGAACCCCCCATGCCGTCGGCGGTGACCCGGTCGGGCAGCACCTGACCCAGCGCGCCGAACATGCAGTCGATGACACGGTAGCCCGTGATCCCACGCGCGCCGGTCGGGGCGGGATGCACCGAGTTCACCACCGTCCCTTCGGGGGCGGTCACATGGATCGGCCGGGTAAAGCCGTGACAATTGGGGATGTCGGACTTCATCACCGAGCGGATGGCGGTGTAGACTCCCGCCTTGGTGAAGGGCAAGGGGGTGTTGACGCCTCCGGGCACCTGGGGCGATGAACCGCTCCAGTCCGCGGTCAGTTCATCCCCTTGGACGGTCACGGCCACCTGCAGAACGATGGGCTCGGGATGCTCGCCCAGCCCGTCGATGTGGTCGGTGAAGCGATAGGTGCCATCGGGGATTTCGAGGATTTCGGCGCGGGTGAGGCGTTCTGCGTAGTCGTGCAGGCTGACGCTGTAGTGGGCCAGGGTCTCCGGGCCATAGCGCTCGCACAGTTCCAACAGTTCCCGCGATGCGGTCAGGCAGGCGGCCATCTGTGCCTTGATGTCGCCGGTGACCTGGTGGGGCACCCGCACGTTGAGTGCAATGATCTCCCAGATGGCGTCGTTGGGCACTCCCCGGTCGTAAAGCTTGAGGAAGGGCAGGCGCAAGCCTTCCTGGTAGATTTCGGTGGCCCCCAGGGCGTTGCTTCCGGGGACGATCCCGCCCACATCGGCATGATGGGCCACGGTGGTGGCCCAGCCCACCCGTTCTTCTTTCAGGAAAATCGGCTGGATGATGTAGATATCCGGCAGGTGCTGGCCCGCGGCGGCGTAGGGATCGTTTCCCACGAAGACATCGCCCGGAGCGATGTTCCCCTGGAAGCGCTTCTGGAGGAACTTCATCGCATCGTAAAAGCTGCCGAGGTGCATGGGCGTGGTAATGGCCTGGGCCAGGGTCTCGCCCCGTGGGTCGCAAATCGCCGCGGAAAAATCCATCGAATCCCGGACGATGGGGGAGTGGGCGCTGCGCAATAAGATGATCGCCATCTCATCGGCAATGGTGTCGAAGGCGTTTTTCAGCACCTCCAGCCGGATGGGATCGATTTCCTTGAGGGCCGGTGTCGATATCATGGCTGGAGTCCTCCCAACGGTGCGGGCAATTCGATGATGATATTTCCGGGGTCGTCGTGATGGGCAAAACAATCGGGGGGTACGACCGTGGTGCAATCGTATTCTTCGATGATGTAGGGGCCTTGACTGGGCTGGATTCCCAATTCGGTTCGGTCGATGACGGGCACCTCCACCAGATCTCCCACGCTTTCGAAATAAGCCATCCGTGTTCTTTTTCCACCCTTCACATCCTTTGGGATTTGCCGGTTGAGGGTGGCTGGATTTCCGGTATCAACCGAGGCCGTAGCCCGCAGGGTCACAAATTCGATACTGTGCTGATCCAAACGATGCCCATACGTGCGTTCGTGCTCCTCCTCGAAGCGGCCACACAGGTTGCGAATTTCCGCCTCGTCCACGGTCTTGCCGTGCAGGGGCACAGTCAATTCAAAAGCTTGGCCTTGATAGCGCAAGTCCGCAAACCGGCTGAAGCGTACTTCGTGGAGAGAGTGCCCCAGTTCCTTGGCCAGTTCCGCTTCCATGGCCCGGTACCGGGCCTCGATGTTCTCCTGGCCGATCTCTTTTGCCCGCCGGAGAATCGCCGAGGAGGTGTTCATCTCGATGTCGGAGAACAGGAGTCCGAGGGCGCTGAAGACCCCGGAACTGGGCGGGAGGACAACTTGGCGGATACCCAGGGAGCGGGCCAGGGATACCGCATGGATGCCACCGCTGCCCCCGAAGGCAAAGAGCGAAAAATCGCGGGGATCACGCCCCCGGTAGGTGGTGATGGTCTTTACTGCCCGGGTCATCACCGTGGTCACCACGGCGTGCACCCCATGGGCCGCGCGAACCGGGTTCAGGCCCAGGGGTTGGGCCACCTTCTCGGTGAGGACCTTGTGGCTTAAGGCCCCCTGGATGGGCACCGTGCCTCCAGCCAGTGCATCGGGATTGAGGTAACCGAGGACGATGTTGGCGTCGGTGACCGTCGGTTCCGTGCCCCCCATGTCGTAACAGACCGGACCGGGCACCGCTCCCGCGCTGTTGGGGCCCACTTTCAGCGCCCCTCCCTTGTCCAGCCAGACGATGCTCCCGCCCCCCGCGCCCACTTCGGTGATGTCTATGGCGGGCAGCTTGAGGGCATAACCCCCACCGGAGATCAAGCGGCTGGACAGGGAAATGCCGCCCCCAACCTCGTATTCAGCGGTGCGTAGCAGGTTTCCTTTTTCGATCAGGGAAGCCTTGGCCGTGGTGCCGCCCATGTCGAAGGAAATCACGTTGGGATATCCCGCCAAACCCCCCACGTGCCGGGCGCCGATCACCCCGGCAGCGGGCCCGCACTCAACGATCTGCGCCGGTTTCTTCATCACGGTGCGAACCTCCACCATCCCTCCCGCGGACTGCATCATCAAAATCCGTCCCGGCAACTTCCGCTCGCTGAACTGTTTGATCAGGGATTCCAGGTAGGACCGCATCGGCGGTCCGACCAGGGAATTGATCACCGTCGTGCTGGTGCGTTCGTATTCGCGGATTTCCGGCAGCACCTCGGAAGACAAGGAAACATAAAGGCCGGGGAAGGCCCCGCGCAGGCGCTCGCCAATACGCTGTTCGTGCTCGGAATTAGCATAGGAATGCAACAGGCACACGGCAATGGCCTCGACCTCCTCCGTCTTCAGCCGCTCGATGACGCGCTCGAGGGAGCCCTCGTCAAGCGGGGTCAGCACTTGGCCGCGTGGATCCATCCGCTCAACGACCTCCAGCCGCAGCCTGCGCGGAACCAACACCTGGGGCTTGACGTAGAGGGGGTCGTAAAGGCGCGGCATGCGTATGCGGCGCATCTCCAGCACATCGCGAAAACCCTCGGTGGTGATCAAGCCCGTTTTGGCCCCCTTGTGTTCCAGGATGGCATTGGTGGCGATGGTGCAGGCATGGAGCACTTCACCGATATCTTCAGGGAAAAGTCCCTCGCCGTCCAGGAGCCCCATGATGCCCCCGGTCACGGCCCGTCCGTAGTCCTGGGGTGTGGAAGGCACCTTGCGCGTTGCCAGGCGTCCATCGGGGAAGATCAGAGCAATATCGGTAAAGGTTCCGCCGATATCGACCGCGACACGAAGTTTCATCAGGCAGGCACTCCTCAAAGCGTGTGTGATGGCCAATGAAGGCACGGTGCTGGATTTCCTCGTGCAATCAAGGCGAAACGCCAAGGCAGCGTTGAAGGTAATGCGGAAATTGCTGAAGAAACAAGGCATAGCGCCGACCCGGATCACAACTGACGATCTCAGATCCTATCACGTCGCATTTCGAACCCTCGGTCTGACGGCCGAACACATCAGCGATAAGCGTTTGAACAATCGTGCGGAGAACTCGCATCAACCCGTTCGGCGACGAGAGCGAAAACAGCAGCGATTCAAATCGCCAGGGTCCTCTCAACGCTTTCTCAACATTCAATCCGCCGTTTACAACACATTCTACGTCCAGCGTCATTTACTCGGCAGATCGAATTGCAAGCGGTTTCGAAGCGGCGCGTTCAATGAATGGGAAACCGCAAGTGCTGCCGCCTGAAATCTGGCAACCACAGATTATTTGCGCGTGCTTCCTGATAACGTGACAATGCCCTGCCGCGGGGTATTGAGCCACTCGGGTTTTTGATGTTAGAGTCACACCCGAAACAGGCGTGCGTGTCTGTGGTTCACTCCCCCGCGAGGTCCCGGTTACAGCCATGGTGGGCGGTATACGCGGTTGGACGGGATCGCCGGTGACCGCATCGCTTGGAATTCTCGACGGGACGTATCCAAAACCCGAGCCGGAAACTACAGCCGGAGACGGTGCATACGAGGATTGGAGGAGAGACACAGCCACGCACAGCGGCCGTTGTTCGAACCATGGGTGCGAATCGCTACCCGGATCTTGACATTGGGAAATTTCGCCCCTCTCTGCGGCACACCCATCAAAAAAAGAGAGTGTCATGCCATTGGGAGATATACTTGTCATCAACGACAAACACAAGAAAGCCGCGCGGGAGATTGCGGATCTCATATTGGAAAAAGATGGGAGCGAAAAAATATCGGTCGCGATCGGAGCGGAATCGGGCGCGGGAAAGTCCGAAATCGCACACGTAATCGCACAAAACCTGTTCAAGTCGGACAAGAAACTGAAATCGTTTATTGTCCATACGGATGATTTCTTCCGTCATTCCAATAAATTAAGAAATGAGCTGCGGCTCAAGACCAATCTGGAAAGCATCGGTCCATCCGAAATCGATGTCGAAGAGTTGAACTATGTGTTGAACAGCTTTCAGAACGGCAAACAAATACTCGTACCCATCCTGGAGTTCATCACCTCGTCCGCGTACAAGCTTGTGGTTGATTTTCAAGATATTCAGGTTTTGATTTGCGAGGGGTTGTATGCCCCGATCCTGGACGTGACCTACAAGATGTTTGTCGATCTGACCTACCACGACACGAAGGATTTTCGCGTTGCGCGCGGTAAGGAAGTGGTCGACGAGTTTCGCATGAAAGTTCTGGAGAAAGAACATCTGGCGGTGAGCAAACTGCGGGAGAATGTCGATTACCTGATCACGCGCGACTATTCATTGACCAAAGCGTAGGTCCGAGACGTGGGTGATTTTCATCAAACCGGGGTGGTCTCAACGCTCCACCGCTTTCGCTCAGGCAACCTTGCGCGACTGGAAGAGGAGTTAGAACGGTTTTCCGCGATCAGGCCGATCACACTGATCCTGCCGACCCTCTACGGCGAATTGCAGCGCCCTGCACTGCGGCGAATCGTGGAAGATTTGAAGCAGGTCAAGTACCTGCACCAGATCGTTGTCGCGTTGGGCGGTGCGGACCGCGACGGTTTTCAGCACGCGAAGAGGTTCTTCGCGGTGTTGCCGCAAAAAGTGCGCATCATCTGGACAGCGGGGGAAAGGATTGGCGGACTCTTCGAGATGCTGGCCCGGCACCAGCTAACAATCGGTCCGGACGGCAAGGGCCGATCGGTCTGGCTGGCTCTTGGCTACACGTTGGCGGAAGGCGGCAGCCATTTGGCCGCGTTCCACGATTGCGACATCATCAACTACGACCGGGAACTGCTCGCGCGGCTCTGCTACCCCGTTGCGAATCCGAACCTGAACTACGAATTCAGCAAGGGTTACTACAACAGGGTGACGGACAGGTTCTACGGGCGCGTCACCCGATTGTTCATCAAACCCTTGATTCGGGCGATGGAGAAGACGTTCGGGAACTGGCCCGTCCTGGTCTATTTGGACAGCTTTCGCTATCCGCTATCGGGTGAGTTCGCGTTGACCACTGAACTCGCACGCAACAACCGCATCCAGGGCGACTGGGGTTTGGACTTCGGCGTATTGGCCGAGGTGTTCCGAAACTGCTCCATTAAGCGTATCTGCCAAGTCGATCTGATAGACTCTTACGAACACAAGCATCAGGACCTGTCCGAATCCGATCCCGGGAATGGTCTTTTCAAGATGTCCATCGACATTGCGCGCGTGTTCTACCGCACGATGGCCTCGGAAGGCGCCGTCTTCTCGGACGGGACTGTAGAAACGCTGTTGACAACATACATGCGGTTCGCGCAGGACATCATCAAGGTGTATCACGACAGTGCGTCGATCAATCACATCTATTTCGATAGACAGCAGGAGGATCTGGCGGTGAAGACATTCGCGGAGGGACTGCGAATCGGTGGGAAATCCTTCCTCCAGGATCCGCTGGGAAATACCGAGATACCCAACTGGAATCGTGTGGCTTCAGCCATCCCCGAGTTTCTGCCGATGCTGAAAGAAATCGTCGAAAGCGTAGATTGAAAGGTGTGAGTCGATGAACCAGATCGTGGGAGATCCTCCGCCGAAGAATTCCATCGTCTTTTCCGATTTGGATGGAACTTTGCTCGACAAGGGGGATTACTCGTTCGAGCAGGCCCGGCCCGCGTTACAAGCGCTAAAGGAACGAAAAATCCCTCTCGTACTGTGCAGCAGCAAAACCCGTGCGGAGATGGAAATCGTGCGGGGTCTGATCGGCAATCGCGATCCGTTCATCGTGGAAAACGGGGGTGCCATCCATATCCCGACCGGATATTTTCCGTTCCCCATCGATTTTGACCGGGTGGCGGGCGATTACCTCGTCATCGACCTGGGCACTCCATACGCCAGACTCGTTCAAATCCTCGCGGAACTGAAGAAGGAATCGACGGCAGCATTGCGGGGGTTTTCCGACATGACGGTGGAGGAGGTCTCCGAGAGGTGCGCCTTGACGCTGGATCAAGCGGCTAGAGCGAAACGGCGGGAATTCGACGAACCGTTTATGTTGTTGACACCAGGCGCGATTCCGGAATGGACGAACAAGCGCGGGGTTTCCGTGATACCGGGAGACCGCTTTTTTCATCTGTCGGGCAGCGATAAGGGTCGGGCGGTCTCCCGCTTGATCGCGCTTTATCGGCAGTCGCACCCCGGTGCGTCGACGATCGCCATCGGAAACGGGCCCAGCGATTTCCCGATGCTGGCCGCCGTGGACATTCCGTTTCTCGTGCAGACCGGCGAGGGCGTCTACGCCGATCATGCGGCCCTGGCCCGTCTCCGGCTTGCGGGCGGTGTTGGGCCGGATGGCTGGAACACCGCCATGATGAGCGTATTGCAGGCGCCACCATGCGGACGGTCGGAAATAGTGACAAACGCGGTGCGAAAGGCCAGAAGATGAAAGAACCCGATAAAATCAAAGCCGCGGTGCGGGGCAAAAAGATCCTCCTTTTCGGCCCTCCCGGCAGCGGTAAGGGAAACCGCTCCAAGGATCTGGAGGCTCTCGGTCTGATCCCCGTGGCCTCCGGGATTGCCCTGAGAGCGAAAATCCGGGACGACGACGAATCGGAGTTGTCAAAAAAGGCGCAAGGGTTCATGAAAGCCGGCGGGCTCGTACCCGATGAGATAGTAACTCCCATCGTGATGGAGCATCTGCAACGCAAGGAGTGCCGCGAAAACGGCTTTATTCTGGATGGTTTTCCGCGCACGAAATCCCAGGCGGATTTCCTCTTCTCACAGATCGAAATGGATTTGGTGTTGCTGCTCCAGGTGCCTCGGAAGTTTCTTGCATTCGGAGTGGTGGAAGCGAACCGGCGCGTATGTGTCAAGTGCGCCAAGGGATACAGCGACTTCGATCCACCGGCCCGTGAGGATGTGTGCGACCGCTGCGGCGCCGATATCGTCAAACGGGCCGACGATACCGGCGAAACCATCAATAAGCGGCTGCAACTGTACGACGAACAGACCAAGGCAATTCTGCCGGATCTTGAGGCCAAGGGAATCGTGGTCGAACTTCCCATTACCGTCGGCAACGATGTCGCCGTCGATCCGAAACACCTGAAAATGCTGCGTGGTGAGGTCTACTGGACGGAAACCGACCAGGATGACAAGGCGAGAATGCTGAATTTCGACGGAATGCGACAGAGGCTGTTTGAGTTGCTGGCACACCGGTTTTTGTAGAGGAATACTCCCATGAAATGGAAAACCGCCAGGATATGGAGCGAAAAGCTGAAAATCGGTACCGCGCTACGCATCGCCCATGGAACCTATTGCAACCTCCGGTATCCGGAATACAACCTGATGCATGCCTTGGCCTTGAAAAGCGGCCTGCCCGGAAGCGATGTCTTCAAATTCGTGACCGACGGCAAAGAGGTCACGCTGTTTCCCATGGGCCAGCATCTCGACAATCACGGAAGCGACGAGATCACGGACCTGTCTTCGTTGCGGTGGGATTTCGAAAAACCCGGCGGGAAGATTCAGTGGATGACCAAGTTCCATTTGCTCGAAGGCAAGCATCTTACGGAATTCGTCAAGGAAGGCCCGGCGCGCATCCATTTCCTCCCCGAGGCGAAGTGTCTGGCCATCGGAGGGGGAAGAAACCGCATCCTTACCCTCATGCGGCTGGGATACCGCAATGCCCTGCAACTCAAGCAGGCGGAATGGGACGACGACAACAAGCAGTACAGAAACGGAGACATTGCGATCAACTATCCGGGCAAACCCGTGTGGGATGACATTCCCCCCGATACCACCCGGCAAGGATGGGTGGATAAAACCAAACGCTGGGAGGATGCTTGGCGGCAGGGGTTGAGGTTGAGTTTGGGCGATGTCTATCGCGCGGTTTTCAAGGAACTTACACATTAATCAGAGCTTTACTATACATAGTGTCATAAATACATGCGTATCGCCCTTCGAGACGCCTTGCTCCGCAAGGCTCCTCAGGGAGGCGGTTAAACTGGGAACTGAAACCCGCGTCCCTGAGGAGGGCTCCATGGGAGCCCGTCTCGAAGGGCGCGATCAATATCCGGAATTATAAGAATCGTCAATTGAATGCGCAATTATATAAGTCGCAGTGTTTAATTCGACATTTCCCAGATGGAGCCGCCAATACTGCCCTAACAACTCCTCGGGTCTCCGATACTACGATTATGGAAGTGGAATCTACATCATGCTGCCCCAACCGGAGATGCAAAACCGGCGAAACACCAGGAATGAAGGTTTGATGTGGTAAGATGGTATCATCAGCGGTGGGACGTGCAGTACATGGTGAGATCGCCCAGCTGGGGACCTGCTCTGGGTAGATTTACAAGGATGGAGGCCCGTCCACATACAGTGCGAAGCCCCTCAGTGGATCGCCGCGCTCGATCCACCCCCGCAACTCTTCCGCCTGCTCCAGCCACCAGGTCATCCTCATCTCGCGAAAGAGGGCCACGACCGCGTCCAACTGCTCCCGTGCCGATTCCAGAACGAGGGTAAACGGTTCTTGGCTGCACCGCTGCGTCATCATATCCTGAAAAATGGGCTCAAAAACTCCCTCGGCGCAAAGATAAGGGACGAACGACCGGCAGGATGTGGATTCCACTTCCAATATTGTGGTATCGGAGGTTCGAGGAGTCTTCAAGGTGGTATTAACGGCTCCATCTGGGAAATGTCGGTTTAGATACGGTTTGGCTTGTGGTCACACCGGAACCGGAGGCGCGGCATGGAATTTGGCATCACCCTGAAAGGCGATTTTTCCCCAGAGAGCACGATTGCCCTGACCCGCCAGGCGGAGTCCGCCGGGTTCACCTACGGCTGGGTGTTCGATTCCCACGTCCTCTGGCAGGACGCGTACATTCAGCTGGGGCTGATGGCGCAACACACGGAACGGATGCGGCTGGGCACCTGCGTCACCAACCCACGGGTGCGGACGATCGACGTCACGGCCAGCGCGCTGGCCACCCTAAACCGGGTGTCCGGGGGGCGGATGGTGTTGGGCATGGGGCGGGGGGACAGCTCCCGCCGGGTGATGGGAAAAAAGCCCACCACCATCGCGGTGCTGAAGCAATCCGCGCTCGATATTCGGGAATTGGTCGCAGGCAGGGAGGCCATCGTCGATGGCCATGCCACGACCCTCGAATGGGCCGAAGGGGATTTGCCCCTATGGTTGGCCGGATACGGCCCGAAGGTGTGCCGGGCCATTGGCGAGGTGGCCGACGGCGTTATCCTGCAGTTCGCCGATCCCTTTCTTATTCAATGGTGTCTCGGGTTCGTGAAGGAGGGCGCCCAGGCCGCCGGGCGGGATTTTTCCGGAATCGAAGTGATGGCGGCCGCCCCGGTCTGGGTGTCGGAGGATATCGAATACGGCAGGCAGCAGGTCTGGTGGTTCCCCGCCATGGTGGGGAATCACGTGGCCGACCTCGTGATGCGGTACGGCCCGGGCGAGCTTCCGGAAGAATTGACCGCCTACATCAAAGGCCGCAAGGGCTATGACTATCGCCACCACGGAGATAAGCGCGCCGACCACCTGGATTTCATCACCGAAAATATCGTCGACCGGTTCTGCATCGTCGGCTCGGTCCAGGACCATGTGGACAAATTGCAGCAATTGAGGGAAATCGGGGTGTCCCAATTCAACATCTACCTGATGTGCGGCGAGGAGGAGAAGACGCTTCTGTACTACGGAAACCAGATCATTCCCGCGCTGCGCACCGGGTGAGAAAGAGGCTCACACCCTCTGGGCACGGGCCGGCAAGAGTTCGCCGAGTGGATCCCAAGCCTGAACCCGCTCGCCAACCTGGAGCCGCGGCATTTCAATACTGGGTGAAACGGGTGTATTTTTGATCGAGCAATCCCAGCCCGGAGGATGCAGGCGCCGGGGAGGATATGCGAGCGGGCCGTCACGCCCTGTGCAAAATTCTTGGGGAGAGAATTTCTGAAATTTTGGACATTCACATGGCGATTGGCGACTGCCGGGCCGAGTTGGCCGAGAATCGCAAAGCCGCTCTGGAAGGGAATGCCCGGGGCCGGAATCGGCACTCATCTATCCAATACCCCAATCATTACAGCAATCAAACAATCATAACAGTCACATACGTGCAACGGTTCGCTTGACGGTTTAGCACGGTATGCCCCGGTATTGAACACTTTTGTGTGACGTGGGGTGTGACAAAAATGGGGGGGTATTCGAGGAAAACCCCCTTCCACGCCCTGCCCCACCCTTGCACGGGTTTGTGTGATGTGGGGTGTGACAAAACGGAAGAAAAAAGTGTTTCTAATCGCACCACCTTGCCAGAAAATTTAGGAAATAGAGGTTTAAGCACAATTTAACCCAAAAAGAGTTCAGAACATTAGATTCCGAATTCCGAATTTAGGGTATTGGAGGCAGGTGGGCTATGGGTATTTTGCGGCTCCATCTGGGAAAGGTCAGTTTACTCCTCCGCTACCCTGCTGTGCAATCACTTTAGGTGATGTAACGCCGCAGGAAGCTCCAAACCTCCTCGACGCTGTGGGCGTTCAGCAGAATGTGGCGTGTTTCCGGGCCGGAGAGGGCGGTCACGATCGCGGCCAGGATTTGGAGTTGGGTGTCGTTCTCGTCGTCGGAGGTCAGGATGAGGAAGATGAAATTGGCGGGTTTGCCGTCGATGGCGTCCCAGTCGATGCCCTCCTTCGACAGACCGAAGACGACCATCGGTTGCGGCAGGCCCCCGAGGCGTGCATGGGGAACGGCAATCCCTTCCCCGACCCCGGTGCCCATGGACTGTTCCCGGGCAAGGGTGGCCTCGGCAATCACGCTCGCATCCGGCGCCCGGGGGGCTTCGGCGGCGCGCCCGGCGAGCATCTCGATCGCCTCGCTCCGTGTCGCGGCGTCGAGGGGGCACAGGAGGCACTCCTGGGAAAAGAACCGCAACACGTCCAGGGGGCGCCGCCGGCGCAGGGTCCACGCGAATGCGGGCCCTACCAGTAGCGCCGAGACGATTGAGGCCACCACGAGGGCGACGAACATCCGTGGTCCGATGACCCCGGACTCCTTGGCCACGCTCGCAAGAAGCACCCCCATCGGGCCTCCCTGAATATGCGCAATGGCAACGGGAATGCGGTCCACGGCGGCCATGTCCACCTTCAGCGTTCCCAGCCACGCGCCCATGAACTTGCCGAACACCGAAACCAGGGTCACGGACAGAACCATCCACGGATCGAACTGCCCTGCAAAATCGACGTTGAGGCAGATTCCGGCAAAGAACAAGGGAACAAAGATTGCCTCCACCATCTGGCTGATGATCGAACGTGTGTGCTCCGACAGGGCCTGGGGATCGCTCGCCATCATCCCGGCGAGCAGGAACCCGAAGACCGGATGCACACCGAGGGCGCCGGTGACGATGCCGCCAAGGAGGCCGAGGCACACCACCAGTGACAAAGGCGCGGCGGGGCTCGGCAATTTGTTGTGCTCCATCCAAAGCAGCGCGCGGGTGGTCAGGCCCCGCCCGATCGTCAACGCAAAAGCCGCGAAAAGGAGAATGCCCACCAGGGTGGTGGTCAGGCCCATCACGTCGACACCTCCACCTGCGGTGCCGGCGCCGACCAGCCCCAGCACGACAGCGAGAACGATCCATCCCAACAGCTCGTTCAAGGCCATGGTGGAGACGAGAAACAGACCGAGATCCGATTTGATGATCTTCATGTCGAAAAGCAGGCGGGCCACGACGGTGATCGCCGTGATCGCCACGCCCGCACCAACGAGCAGGGAGAAGGGGAATCTGGATGTCGGAACATCGACCCACTGGTGGTAGAAGAGCCAAGCAGTTCCTGTTCCAACCACGAGGGGAACGACCACACCGGTCACCGCGACCACGAGGGTCTGGTTTCGCATCTTCCAGGCTGAGGCCACGTTGACCTCGAGCCCCACGGCCAGCAGGAGAAACAGAATGCCGATGTCGGCGATTACCCTGAACATCGCATGTTGCAGCGCGCTTTCGGGGAACAACATGCTGAACAGATCGGGGGCCAGATGGCCCAGAACGGTTTGACCGAGGAGGATTCCGGCCAGAATCTCGCCCACGAGCGGCGGTTGCTTGAACCAGCGAAAAAACTCCCCGAGGATTCTCGCTACGGCGAGAACCACGCCGATCTGTATCATGAAAAGGAGAATCGGATCCTCGTGCACGGTGCCCCCTGCCAGTCAATACACGCTTTACCCACCTCCGTGGAAGGACGGAAGCCCTCCGGCGTCTAACCGCGCTGGTCTTCGGTCGTACCGCCGGGGCTTCTCGTCCCAGCCGGGGTGGTGGTGTCGATGCCCTGCTGATGCAAATACAGGTCAACCCCGGAACTGATCTTCTGCTCGCAACCATGTACAAGATCGTCAATTCCTCGATTTAAGAAAGGTGCTCTTCGTGGTGAGGCTGACCGGTGGCATCGCCACGGTTACGGAGGTCGGGGCCGAGGCTGCGATTTTTGGCATCCTCGTCAGCGTCGTCCTCTACCGGGAACTTTCCCTGCCCGGCCTGTGGCTCTCATTCAAAAGGGCCACGGTGGATGCCTGCAAGGTATTGCTGATTATTTCAGTGGCCGGCCTGTTCGTCTGGATCATCGCCAACATGGGATTCGCGCGCGTGTTATCCGGTTGGATCGCGGGATTGACCACCAATCCCACCACCGTGCTGTTTCTGGTTGCCATCTCGCTGTTGGTGCTCGGAACCATCCTGGAACCGGTTGTGATTCTCGTGGTGTTGGTGCCCATGATCATCCCAATGGCCCAGGATGTGGGCATCAATCTGGTGCAACTGGGTCTGGTGTCTGTGTTGGCCACCCTGATCGGGTTGATCACGCCTCCGGTCGGTTTTCTCATCTATCTCTCTTCCGTTCAGGCCGAAGCGCCGGCCCACAAGGTGATCGTGGAACTGTTGCCGTTTATCGCAGCCTTGGTGCTCCTTTTGCTCGCCTTGATCTTATTTCCCGGACTGACCCTCTGGCTACCCACAGCGCTGATGGGATGAGGCCGGAACGCCCTGCCCCGCCATTGCACAGATTTGTGTGGCGGGGGGTGTGACAGTTGGGCGTGGGACGCCGGTTACGCGGGCGTGGCCTCGAAGGTCACAACATGGGTGTGGAAAAATGTGGTGTCGGATTCCACGGACACCTTTTTCCCAGCTACGATCTCTCCGAGCTGGGAAGGGGAAAGGATCACGGTGTGGGACAACCCGCCGATAAGCTCCAACTCCAGTTCCACTCCCGCTTTCAGTTGCATCATGGTGATGCACTCCACGTCATGGGTGTGCCATAGGGATTCGGACGAAGTTCCCGTTGCCGAGCAGTCGCCCCGGATTTCCCCCGATTCCTGCTTGGCCGGCTGATCCGCATTGGAACCCTGGGCCATGACGGTGTTGGATTGCAGCAGGGAGGGCAGGGTAACGGCTGCCGGGATTAGCATCAGTGTCCGCAGAAGGAATTCGCGCCTGCCCGCCCCGGTCGTTTCCCCATGGCAGCCATGGGCGCTCACTGTTCTTCCGCTCCGGCCAACTGACGAGCCCGGAGCAATCCGTACGCTCAGCCTCCTTCGGAGGTCCGGCGCAATGGTCACATCGGTTTCCTTTTCGGGGAGTACCCGGGAGCGTGGATTCCCCGTGGATTTGCATTTTTTCATGGCTAAAGCCTCCTCCCGTTATTCGATTCCGGAGAGAAACGTTTCAGTCCTGCATCCTATCACATCACGCCCGCGAGGAAATCCGGGTCCCCAGCGCATCGGCGGGGATGGAACGGCCTGCCCGTTCGATGTTCGAGATCGCGCCCCCTGCGATTTCCCGCAACCGTTTGCGATGCCGGATTTCGAACCACAACCGCCTGATGGGTGTGATCCCGATCCGGTTCTGGACAGCGGTGATGAGAATAAACCACTTCCAGACCGGCTGCCGGGGGGCAAGCCATTTAAAAATCAGACATCCGATCCGTAGCAGGGGCAGGCTGGAATTCTCGTACTCGTCATACATGTAAAAATTCGCATGCTGAAACGCAGCGCGTCTTGTTAGCAGTTTGATGGACTCCACGTCCAACCGTTCCGGCTCCACACGAACGGGGTGCAGGAAATTATCGTCGGTACAGGCCTTGTTCTCGCGCAACATGCGGGCGGCCATGGGGGAATTGTGATACACCCGCAACCCGACGCTGATGATGATCAGGTCCCATCTCGAAGCGACCTGTGTGATCGATTCGAAGGTTTCCAAAAGGGTGTCCCTGCTTTCCTCCATTGAACCCAGCAGGAGGAACCAGCTTGCGGAAAGGTTGGCGCGGCGCAGGTGCTTGCCGGCGGCCATCACATGTCCCCTGTTGAAATTTTTCCCCAGGCTCTTCAGCGTGATATCGCAGGCGGATTCGACTCCCAGATCGACATCCACGAAGCCGGCTTCCTGCAACAGGTCGATCAACTCGTCGTCAACGGCCCTGGGATTCATCCCCATGGCCCGCAGTTTCAGTTTCAGGCCGCTTGCAATGATGGCCCGAAGAACTTCCTTGCAGTGATCGAGAGGAATATTGAAGGTGCTGTCTATGAATTCGACATGATTCGATCCAGTGGCATTGACCAGTTCCTCGATCTCCTCCACGACCGATAGCGGATGGCGCAATCTATATGTCCTGCCCTCGATCAAATTGTAAATGCAGTAGGAACACTTGAGCGCGCACCCGCGCTTGGTCTGTATCTGTAATGGAGAGCTGACGTCCAGATAAGGCTTCAGATTCAAATACCGATGCGGGCTGGGGAAGGGTATTGCATTGATATCCACATCGTTGACGACAGGGGCGTCCCGGACGGTGTTTCCCTCCCGCCGGATGATCAAACCGCTGCACCCGGTCAGGGGCCGGGAATTCTCAAGGTGCGACAGGAACGCGACCATTCCACTCTCACCGTCCCCCCTGATGGCGTATTCCAGGTCGAAATAGGAGAGTATTTCCAAGCCGTTGATGCCGATGGCGGCCCCGCCCAGCACGATCGGCCCCTGAAAATATCGTTTGCAGGGTTCAACCACTTCGCCCCTGACTTCATCCAGCAGGAAAACCGTGTTGTATCCAACCCCGTTATCGATGTTTCTGACGCCGATGCCGATGACGTCTGGCTTGAATGCACGAATTGAAATTTCGATATCCTGCGCGCAAGCGTCCGAAAAACATAAGTCGAGGACCTGCACCTCATGTCCCGCGGCCTCCACGGCTGCGGCCACATAACAAAGGCCGATGGGAATCACCGGCCATGGGTGCTTGAAGCGATTGGAGTTGATCAGCAGGACTTTCATGATCGGCCCTTATGCCGGGAGGCCCAGCACCCTGGCTGCGTTTTCCCCGGGAATCATGCGCCCGGGCTTCGCGGAAAGCCTGCGCGACCCATTGAAAAAGGCCACCGGGTCGTCTTCCCCGATCAGGTAATCGCCGCCGAGAAAATTCTGTGTCGCACCCACATTTTCGTTGAGAAATTCCCGCATATCCAGGTTGTAACCCGCGCTGTTATAGTAGAATCGGCGCATGTACTCGCTGGGTTTCCTGTCGAAGTTCGCCGTTTCCTGGGGTAGGTTTTCGAAATTGCGGTCCATCCGCCCGGCGTAAAAGGGCAGAAACCCACTCCCATGGGCAATTACCGGCTTCAGCTTGGGGAAACGGTCCAGCACACTCTCGTAGATCAGGGATGCCCTTGACGCCAGATACGATCAGTGCCGAACCCTCTCGCATCGGGCAGCGGTATGGCGCCATCGATCTGATCATCGTGGACGATCTGCCGCTGGGGGTGGAACAACCAGCACATCCGCCGGGGTCCTTTTCCCTGACATTTCCCGTTTGGACTGCCTGCACAGCCTTGTTGGTTCCCCCACCTGATGCCCTTGACCTGCCCCCAGTTATTGTACCACATCATAATGTAGTCACCCTCTGGGCCTGCCTCGGTATCAGCGTCCGGGGATTTTTTGGCGGTCGAAGGCTCCTATCCAGCACGAATTATAACGCTCCAACCGGATCTGTCCAAGAGGAGAAGGGGGCCACAAGCAGGGTGTTAGGGATCCTCCGGGGGCGTCCGTTTGGTAGGTGATAGTCCGCCCGGCGCCAATGCCGCTACATGTTTGACAGGAAAGCCGGGTTTGCGGTCCTGGTCTTCGGCCCTGTCCTTCAATATTACCGCCCTTCGAACCAGGTGCCCCCCGACGTACCGAATGGGTTCCGGAGGAAAGTCACGTTGCGGTTGGACAACCAACCCGCTCCCGGCCCATTCGTCCCGCCCTTCCAGCACCAGAGAGGCGAGGATTCGTCCTCCGATCACCGCCGGTCCCACCCCATTGCCGGAATACCCGGCCCCGAACAAGAGATCGGATCGCCCATCGATCCGGCCGAACATGGGCAGCCCGCTTTTCGAACGGGCAATCGGCCCCATCCAACTTGCCTGCAAGGCTACATCCCGCAACTGGGGATAGGTATTTTCCAGGCAGGTCGCAACAGTTTTCGCGATAGGGGATTCGCCGTCAAAAGCGGACCCCACACGGCCGCCGAAAGCCAGCACCGGCCCCCCTCCCTTGCCGAAGGCCACCCGACCCTCACCGGTCGTACGGTAATAATGCACCAACATCCGTGAGTCGGAGATCACCAACCCGTTTGTCCAATCGTTTTGCCCGAGTATTTCAGGCACGGGTTCGGTGATCACCATGTCGCTGGAACCAACGGCCACCGCTCGACGGATTGCGGGAAAACGGACGCCCCAGGCATTGAGGGCCAGAACGATCTTTTCCGCCCTCACGGCTCCCCGGGGGGTGTGGGCCACTGGAGGCACCGATCGTTTGAGGCGCGTGAGGGGCGTTTGTTCGTATATCTTCACGCCCAGCTCGTGCGCCACGCGGCGCAGCCCGCGGGCCAATTTAGCCGGCTGCACCCGGGCGCCCGACGGATCGAGGACACCCCCCAAATGCACCGCGGAGCCCGTGCGCTGTGCCGCTTCCCCGGCGTTCAGAGAGACAAAGGGAGTCAGCTCATGGCGCTCGAGGGCCTGCACCGTGTCGTTCCAGCTCCCAATCTGGGCCTGCGAGGTCGCGCTCCACAACCATCCGGCCCTACAGTAATCAGCCTCGATGTGGTGGGAGGCGCAGAATTCGCCGATCTCCCCAACCGCCTTTGCCGAGGCTTCCGCCAACCGCAGTGCTTCTTCGGTACCGCATAGCTTTTCCAGGGTCAGAAACTTCGCCCACCAACTGAGGACGAATCCCCCGTTCCGTCCGCTCGCCCCCCCACCGCAAATGTCGCGCTCCAACAGGACAACCTCCAGGGACGGGCGTTCCTCCTTCAGCCGGATCGCGGTCCACAACCCGGTGTACCCTCCACCAACGATACAAACGTCCGCTTTCAGGCTTTCATCCAGCTCCACCGGAACTTCATCAGCGTCCGCCAGGGCTTCCTGCAGCCAAAAGCTTCGTTTCATCAACATGACCAATAGGCGAAGTTGAACCAGGGCAATGGGGACGGTACCGCCTTTTATATCATAATTTAGCAACCGGCTGCACACCGGGATTTCGGGCGCTGCTGCCCGATCCAAGCCAATTGGAGATTTTTTCCCTCCGTTCCGGATCTAGAACCGGGGATCAGGTCATTCAACCTGACCACTATCTCTTAAACCGGATCGATCTAAGGGGGGCACGTCAATCTGATCTGCCCCCAAGGATGGATCAGACATAAGG
>CAZOXD010000019.1:8991-20848 GCA_964583525.1 uncultured Pseudomonadota bacterium | reverse complement strand
CCCTCAACCTCAGGATCAATCTGGGCCTTCCTAACTTCTTCCCGTTAGACCGTGCATCGCGCCACCTCGGCCACGTTTACTGCGATGCCCTTGAAGGAAGGCCGACTGGAAAGAGGAGATGGGCCAGGGCCATCCCGGCTTTCAATTGCCTGGCCCTGTAAGCTGGTATAAACCTGTCCCTGGAACGCCGACGAAGGACTTAGCAAAACAGAAACTCCTCATGGGCTACCAGGTTTTTTTCCTGAGGGGTCTGGCGTCAATTCCTACCGAAGGAGGACAAGTCATGGGGGAAGGAAAAAGGCTAGCCGACAAAGTGGCTATTGTGACCGGGGGCGCGTCCGGCATTGGTGCGGAGACCGCCAGGGTGTTTGCCGGACAGGGAGCTTCTGTTGTCCTTTGCGACGTCAATGCCGTCCTGGGGCAGTCCGTCGTCAGCGAGATCGGCAAAAACGGCGGAGAATCGATTTTTCGCGAACTGGATGTCACGGAAGAACAACAGTGGATCGCTCTTGTCGCCGAAACAGAGGAGAAATTCGGAAAACTCAATATCCTGACAAATAGCGCGGGGATTTCCGGTCGCGACCCGAAGGACTTGGTACAAGTAACTCCGACCGCCGGAGGCATGTTGGAAGATCAGTCGCTGGAGAAGTGGAATCAAATCATGGAGGTAAACGCGACCGGAACTTTTCTTGGGACGAGGCAGGCCATCGCGCCCATGAGGCGGGCCGGGGGTGGGTCCATCATCAACATTTCTTCCATTTGCGGAATCATCGGGTCGTTCGCGAACGCCGCCTACCATGCTTCCAAGGGAGCCGTCCGCATTTTTTCAAAAGCAGCTGCCATCCAGTATGCACCGGATCGAATCCGCGTAAATTCGATCCACCCTGGCTTCGTCGACACCCCCATGACCAAACCGGCGCATTCCAATCCGGAGTTGGTGCAAATCCGCCTCGAAGCGACGCCGCTGGGCCGTTTTGGTGCTCCCCGTGACATTGCATTGGGCTGCCTGTACCTCGCCTCGGATGAGTCCTCGTGGGTTACCGGCTCGGAGCTCGTCATCGATGGCGGCTTGACTGCGAAATAGTTGAGAGAGTGTGTAGGGGGACAAATTCAGTCTGGAAGTTGAAGGGGTCGAGGCACCGAGGACGTTACGATTTTCGGCCACCCCCCACCCCACGAAATGCCCCACCCCTGATCGGGTTTGTGTGACGTGGGGGTGAGTTCAAGCAGGATGCAAAATATCCCTTGGTAAGTCGGTGGAACAACGCATCTTATATAGTTCACGCCACCAGCGTTTCCAGAACTTCACGCCAGTGAGATAGCAGGTAGAGATGTGCCTGGCCAGGCAGGACATTCAGACGGCTATTTGGAATGCGTTCATGCTGATATTGTCCCTGATTGAGCGGCACGATCCTGTCCACCTCGCCCTGCCACACATCAATCCGAACCGAGATGTCCTCCAGGCGGAAGCCCCAGGGTCTGCTGATGACAATGTCATCTTGCGCCGGGCCTTGCCACCCTTGGCGATGCCCTTCCTGTAAATCGGCTACCAACATCTTCCGATTTTCTGGAATCTCAATCAATTGTCTGTCTTCGATTTGAAATCCCGAGACGAGGATCGAGCCTACTACTTCAGGGTCTCCCAAAATTTTAGAGTACATCAATCGTCGTAAGAGACGTACAAGAATGGGAATCCGAAGCAACAAGAACATCAGAATCCGGTTTTGTATTGAAAGCCCTTCATAAAGATGAGGGCGGTCTGGAGGCGCCAAGCCGCTGACGATGGCGCCTGCCAACACTCTGTCCGAAAGCTTGTAAGTGCAAGCAAGTGCGTGCGGGCCACCCGCAGACCACCCCAGGACGTAGAATCTATCAATGTTAAGATGGTCGGCAAGCTGTGCGATTTCGTCGGGCCAACCCAATAGCGTGCGTTCCTGCTGTGGATCGGAAAGGCCGTGTCCAGGCCGGTCGGTTGAAACCAACCTTATTCCCAAATCCGTGAGAATGGTCTTGTCGGTTGGATGCTCCAAACGCGAACCGCCAGAGCCATTGAAGTGGAAAACAACCTTTCCGGCAGGGTCGCCGTACTCTGCAAAGCCCAGGGTACGCCCGTCCTTAAGCGTGAGAGTATTGGTCATGCATTTGCCTTCATGGTGACCCACCCCACTATTGCACGGATTCGTGTGAGGTAGGGAGCATTTCAAGTTTCTTGGTACACTCTCACATCTTTGACCTCAAAGTGATCCGAAATTTCATCCCACCGCTTGAGCACCTTCTGCGCAGCTTCAGGAACATAGCATCGTTGATAATCTTTCCCCTGAAAGTCGATCACGTTCTGTATCGAGTCGAAGGTCATGATGGTGATAAATTCCACTTCGTCGCCAAGCTCCCGCCGTAGTAATTCAATACTCCGGTATCCAGGGATATGCTTCGCCTCAATTTCTGGGAACACCTCGTGGTGTAGAAGATTCTCGTAGGTGTCAGCGTTGTCAGGGGTTGTCCAGCCGTGCCAAATGCGTTTGATCGTCATTGATTCACCTCCTCTGTTCTGTCGAATCTTTCCACCTCCCATGAGTGTAATATAAGCAAGGGGAATTTCGAGAAAATATAAACCTGAGGATGGAGCCAGCGTAGAGTCCGGTGGCCGAGGAGGATTGAGCAGGTGTGGGAAAGCTTGAAGGTGGGGGAGGCGGCGGGGAACGAACCCCCAGCAATGGATTGAACCCTTCAGCCTATTTCAACCTGGAGTCGTTGGAGATTTCTTCCCGCCAGCCATTGGAGGGGTAAAAGGTCACGACACGGCGGGCGGGAATGGGCCAATTCCTTTTTGGTGTTCGTAGCACCACCCCCAATCGTCGCCAAGTTCAAACGATTGCATGGTTGGGTGTTTGGATTCGTGAAAATGCGCCGTTGCATGTTTGCCTGGTGAACTGTCGCAACATCCTACATAACCACAAGTTCTGCATATTCGTAATTGTACTGGGGTTTGTCCTGCTTTGGCGCATTCATCGCAAGTGTTGGAATTCGGACGGGGAACTTCACCTTCGGTTAAATGTTCGCAACTTTCCTCGTACATTTTATTTCTTCCTCATATTGTGCATTTACGATGACCAAAAACTGGCCCTGGTTTTTCTCTTAAAATCCCATACACGCCCTGCCCCGCCATTGCACGGGTTTGTGTAGCAGAGAGTGGGACTTTGGAGGTAGAACTGCAGATGAAAAATGCCCCGGTCACCGTTTGATGTCGGGGCCTTATTACAAACAATTACCCGGCCCGTGGGTCATGCGGTGGTACGGTATCGGAAGAGCCTAAAAAAGAAACAGCAATTTCGCCCGTGAAGTATCGGTGCAGTTCCGCCACGCCTTAACCCCGCCATCGGGGATTGGTGCGCATTTCCTCGATGATCCATTCCCGGAATAGGGCAATTTTGGGCACGTTGGCCCGCTCCTCGGGACAGACCAGGTAGTAGGAGAACAGGTCCGGTGTGACTTGCGGGAAGGGCCGCACCAGGCGCCCGGCCTTCAGGTCGGCGGCGGCCAGGGGCTCCCGGGTGATGGCCACCCCCTGGCCATTCATGGCCGCCTCCATCACCAGTGAATCGTCGCTGAAGCGCGTACCGTGGGTGAGGTCCACCCCTTTCACGCCGTGGGCGCGCAGCCAAAGGCCCCACTCCTCCGCCCGCCGGTTGTGCAGCAGGTGACGGTGGCGCAGGTCGGAGGGCTCCCGCAGCGGAACCTCACCCTCCAGCAATGCGGGACTGCACACGGGGAACAGGTCCGCCCGCACCAGAAAATCGTTATGCAGCCCAGCATATGGGCCCTGCCCCTGACGAATGGCGAGGTCAACCCCGCTTTGATCGAACTTCACCATTTCGTGGGTCGCACCAATCCGCACGTCAATTTCCGGATGGCGCTCCGTGAAGGTTCCCAGCCTTGGCACCAACCATTTGGCCGCGAAGGAGGGGAACGTGCTGATGGTCAGGGTCGTCCCGCGCTGCTCCTGCAACAGATTCTCCGTGGCCGCCGAAATGAGCTGAAAGGCCTGCCTCACCTTAGGGAGGAGTCCCTGACCCTCCTCCGTAAGCACGATCTGCCGGGTCAACCGGCGGAACAGGGGCACCCCCAGCTCATCCTCCAGCAGTTTCACCTGCTGGCTCACCGCACCCCTTGAGACCGAGAGTTCCCGCCCCGCTTCCTTGAAGCTCAGGTGGCGGGCGGCGACCTCGAAGGCGCGCAGGGCATTAAGGGAGGGCATGGGAAGGGTCATGGCATTCAATCAATTTTTCTAACGTATAGAATGATTATTTATGGCTTGTGATGCTTTAGGTTCATACATATAATTAAATCATAGATAAATATTTCTTACAAAAAATTCCATAGGAGTCAACCATGAGTACCCAAAAGACCGATGAAACGGTGGCCGCGCCCGAAGCCCGGGCGGAAGAAGTCCACGGGAGCATTCCCTGGAGTGGGCTCACCCTGGACGAGGCCCGCGATCTCGCGGACACCCGCCAAAAGCCCGGCCTGCCCCGGATTGCCTCGGCTCTCAGAGCAAGGCTGGACGCGGGAGAGCGGAGTCTGGTGGACGCCGGGGAATCCAACCCGGCGGTTGACCATGCGCTGCTTTATGCCTACGAGCTGAAGAGCCGGAGGCTTCACGCCTTGGCGGCCGGGGAATACCTGGGTGCCCTCGCGCTGAGCGTTGGCAGGCTGGCGCGGCGCCTGGTTCTCGATCCGATCAGACGGTGGAATGAGCTTTCGCGGCGGTTGCAGGAACTGAGGCGGCTGGACGACCGCATGCTGAAGGACATTGGCATCAGCCGGAGCGAAATCAGCTTCGTGGCGCGGCAGGAGGATGACCCACGCAGGCGGACCGCCTAACCCTTCCCGTCAGGAGGCATAATCTGCCTGCCTATCAGATAATTGATTCTTTTCTGATATTTTCCTGAATCCCATTGCCTCAAGCAATTCATCCCTCTGGAGTGGATGTTCTCCAAACTCAATCACATTCAATTCGGCTCTGGAAACATTTTCGTCAATCTGGGCGAGGTTTCCCACGGGCTACGTCATGACGCCCGCCGGCGAAGAGATGAAGGCCTCGGCGGAGCGCATGGAAGAGGAAGCGGAGGCCCTGGAACGCCGTATTGTCGGGCGCGACGCCAGCCTGAGCGGCGTCTTGCGGGTGACCATGGCCCACCCCTTGGCTACGCATCTGCTGGCCCCCGATCTGGCGGCATTCCTGGAAAAGTACCCCGGGATCGAACTCGAAGTCGCAGTGTCCTACCAGCATTTCGACCTGACCAAGCGGGAAGCGGACGTGTCCATCCGCCTGACGAACAACCCCCCGACACCTCCTGCGCCCATAATGGCAATTTTCATTCGTCCTCCCCCATCAGGCGGATGTACCTCACCACCTCGGCGCAGAGAATCGCGGTGAGTTTACGCTGGACGTCTGAAGAGGCCATCGCTTCCCCACGACAGGATGGGTTAGGCGCGAAACGAGTTTAGTGAGGACTGGTGGAATTTAGCACAGGAAGGGCAGCGGGCGGAAGGAAGGACGAAGGAGGAGGGGAAGGGGTGGGCACGTTACGACCTCCGGCCACGCCCGCCTCACGCAGTGCCCCACTCTTGCACAGGCTTGTGTGACGTGGAGTGGGTGACGGTTGGGGGCGGGTGGCGCTGAAGTAGAAACCGGCTTGGGTGATATTACCGCTTCAGATATTTCTTGGTTGCATAGGACACGCCCCTTTCCTGGTAGGCCCGGCAAGCGTCTTCCTTGAAAGTGATCGCCTTCTGCCATTCATCGATTGGGTAGTAGTCGCGTTCTGCAACCACCCGAATCTCCCGCACCACTTCTTCATCTAGCCCCAGCTTTTCCGCGATCTGCCGGTCGGACAATCCCCCTTTGCGCTGATCGGCGGGCAGGTGTTCATTGATGTTGATCTGGATCGAATTTGACAGCCGGATCACATTGTCCTTGTGCCGCCGGTAGGTTTCCGGATCGATGAAAAAAAAGCCCATTGGGGAACCTCCTGCTTGGTCTTGTCCGGTTCTACATCTTGGTTCGCATGTCCCGACCCACCGGACATACGCGCATGCATTCCAGGCACTGGGCCTGGCTTTGGGCTGCGTAGGTGATCGACCATAGGGTGCGGGTGAAGAAACTTCCGTACAGCATCATCTTGCGTTTGTCTTTGTCGTCTTCATCCAGCACCGCTTCCAAGGTTTTCTGAAACCCTGGCACCCAGTAGGTGTGAACCCGTGAAGCACAGCGGGCGCTGTCATAGCGGCGTTCCACCCAACGGCCTTCTTCGATCCGCCCCCCGATGCAACCGCAGTCTTCAATGGGACAGGTTTGCATGCACGGGGTAGTGGCTTCGCTTTCCCACATCTGAACGCATTCCGGCGCGGGACAGGCCGGGCTTTCCACCGCCGCGTCCGGTGGCAGGGGCAACGTGGTGACGATTGCCGAAAAGTACATGAACCCGAATTTTTCGCGGAGGATTGGCCCGGCCAGACTGCGCGATCCACAGCCCGAAAGTTCGGCGGCCATGGCGATGCTAAGGAACGGACGATTACCCTTGTTCATTCCAGGCGGGACGAACAGGGCGTAGTACCCGAACTGATCTTCGATGACCTTGGCCACCTTCATGCCCAGGGAATTGATGCGGTCACTGGTACCCATCGTTTCCAGATGTTCCGGAATTGTGCACGCCCAGTCCCCGGCACGGGGGGCCGCCCCGCCCACCACCACAACGGCCTTGGCGTTGGGCAACAGATCGGCGGGGCGGAACCCATCGGGCGCATCGTCGAAGGCATCCGCCCCCGCCACCCCTGCAACCAAAGCCCCGTTCTTCAGGCAGTAGCTGATTAGGTCAGCCTTGACCTGCCCACAGTCCTGTTCCTGGATCGCTTTCACAGCAGCTTCCTTTCGTCCCGGCCCACCGGGCAGACCCGCATACATTCAAAGCACTGGGCAACACTTTCTTTGTAGAAACTTAGCGCCGAAAGATTCTGGGTGAAAAAGTCTGAATGAATCATGGCCTTACGCTTGCCACCATCGTCTTCGTTGACGATTTCTGTCAGGGCTTTCTGGAAACTTCCGATGCCGAAGTTCATCGACCGGGCCACGCACCGTTCCCGGTCGTAATAAGAGGTCTCAATTCGTCCGTCTTCATCGATTGACCCATCCAGGCACCCGCCATCGTCGGCTGGGCAGGCGGCCATGCAGGGGGTCTTGCCCAGTGCCCGATACGTCTTCACGCACATGGGGTGAGGACATGCATCCTTTTCCAGACGCTGATCCGGTTCCAGGGACATGGTCGTGACCAGGGCTGCGTAGTACAACATGCCGTGAGTGGGATGCAGAATGATGTTGGCGGCCAGCGACCTGGTTCCCAGTCCGGCTAGAACTGCGGCCAGCATCATACTCATTGGAGGATGGTGTCCCGCCGTCGGCAAAGACCCGGCCTGAATCGCCTGATACCCGCATTCGCTTTCGATGAAATCAGCCATCACATGGATAGCCACGTTTTCGCGGAAGTCGTACCCGGTGATTTCCATCACCCGGTGATCGGAACAGCGCCACGCACCCGCCGTGGGGCCTTTGCCGCCTGCGACCACGATACTTTTTGCATTGGGTAAGATGTCTTGGGGGCGATGGCCAGGGGGAATGAATTCGTTGAACGCATCCACCGGGGCCACGCCCACAACAAGCGCCCCGGCATTCCGGCCCGCTTCCTTGATCCGTCCTGTGGCATCGTGGTCTTCAGGTTTGCCTTGCATGGACTGCATCGGAATCCCCTGGCCCGGCATGGCATTTATTTCTTCCGTGTACCATGCTTTGCGGGGTAACTAAAACAGTCTGCGAGGGATCGTGTCCAGCCTGCCCCAGGGCGGTGGGTAGGGCCGGGTGGATCGTGGCGCGGGCCGGGGTTGCGTTGGTGTAGGAAACGATGCGGGGGCGTTTTCGGCTAGGAACACATCTTGGAATTCATCGCCACTGGAATCGACCCGGATGGAGAAGACACCGAAGTCCTGGCGGAGTGTATTGGTGTTTGGTATCCAGATTACTTCGATCTGAATAAATTCCAGGAAGTCTTCAATCGGTAAATAGGACGGCAATAATCCGGCCGAAATGTAATTTGCGGGGGTGTCCGATGTCCAACCAACAGACTTCTACTTCAGCATTCATGGGACTATGCGCAGTCGGCTTCTTCGCCCGCGCGTCCTACGCACTGGCCCGCACCCCTGTCTTGGCCCTGTTCGCGGCCAGCCTGGGGGCGGGGCCGGAAGCGATCGGTTTTGCAGTAGCCATTTCCACGGTCACCGGTATCTTCTTTAAGATGCCCGCTGGCGTCGTGTCGGACGTAATCGGTAGAACCAGGACGCTGTCATTTGGATTGGCCGTCTTTGCGGTCGTGCCTTTCGCTTATCTGATCGTTGAAACCTATTCCGCCCTAGTGGTGGTTCGGTTCTTCCACGGATTCGCCACGGCAATTTATGGTCCGGTTGCTATGGCAGTCGTGGTCGGGGTCGCTGGGGATCGCCGCGCAGAACTGCTGTCGTGGTTTTCGTCCATCACCATCGTCGGAAACCTGATTGGCGCACCCCTGGGCGGTTTCCTGCTAACCACGCTGGCGGAAAACGGTCAAAATAATTTGACGGATTTCCACATTATTTACGGGGTGGTGGCGGCGATGGGAATGACTTCCCTGCTGATCGCTCTGTTGGTGCTTCGTAGGCATACGGAAACCCCATCACCAAAAGCGGGCAAGACCTTGAAGGGTGTCTTCGATCAGTTCCGTGTCGGTGTGCGGGAAATCCTGTTGGATCGGCGGGTATTGCTGGCCAGCAACATGGAAGGGGTACAGAACCTTTCCATGGGTGCCCTGGAAGCCTTCTTGCCCGTCTACGCCGTGTTTGTGGTGGGCCTGTCCGCTTTCCAGGCCGGGCTGCTGTGGGGGGTGCAGATCGTGGTCACCATCGCTGCAAAGCCCCTGATGGGTACCCTGTCGGATCGGTACGGACGGCACCCCCTTATTTTCTGGGGGATGTTCCTGTGTGCTGTTCCCTTCGCCCTGATTCCCTGGTTCCAAAACTTCCCCGCCTTACTTTTATTGGCGGCCCTGTTCGGCGTGGGCGAAGCAGTGGTCACGTCATCAGCGGCGGCCCTGGTGGCCGATCTGTGCGATGAAAAGCAGATGGGTTCTGCCATGGGGGCCTTCGGCACGATCTACGACGTAGGCCACGCCACCGGGCCGTTGCTGGCAGGGGCGTTGATCGGGCTGTTCGGCGATCAGGATTTCAGGGCACCCTTTGCCTTGATCGCTGCTATCCTGGTGGTATCGGCCTTCGCATTCCGGTTTGGATTCGGGAAAATCATTCCATCACACCGTGAATTGTAAAATCCGTGAATGGAGGGAAATCATGACCCCTGTTGGTAATGAAAGCAAAAAGCATTTCAATATAAAGGACGCTGAATCTTTCCGGAAAAATTTCTTTACCCGGAAACGGTTGTTCGAAACTTCGGATATGCACTTCAATATCTACTGCATTGCACCGGGCCAACTTAATCCTCTGCACCGGCATCCGTTATCCGATGAAATTCTTTACTTCATCGAAGGCAGTGGCGAATGTATCGTGGGAAGCGAAACCTATGAAGTAGGGTCTGGCGATTTGGTCTTCGTTCCCAAAGATGCCCCACATTCAATTCGCAATACCCATGCATCGGCGAACATGGTATGCATCCTGGCGCAGTCGCCACTTCCCTGTCAGCACGTAGCCGTCAAGCCCGAAGAACTGGAACGGTACGCACACGGCTGAACCCGCATTTATTACACCGGGGAAGATGCTGAAGACCTGGCCGAGTGGATCGGCCCCTGGCGGCCCGACGATTTCGATCTGAAGGAATTCAAGGCCGATTTTGACAGTTGATAAACGAGTGAAGCATAGCCAACGTGGGGTAGGGTGCTGATGGAGGGTGGTTACCTACAGGAAGGAGTTGTGAACCGTCCGTTCCGAAGTATCAGGGAAAGGTTGGGAGGATCGTGGTGTTGCTCCTGCAGTCGATGTTGGCCCGCCTAGTTTTACTTCGTGCCCACGATCCGGAAATTTTCCACCACTTCCTTAACCACCGTCCTCTGGGTTTTCGCAAAACTGGTCACTACTGTCCCGTTAAGAATCGAATAAATTCAGTTGGTTACAGGACTCATATAATTCCTTTTGTAGGTTCGAATCCGTGTTTCCTTGGAAGAAGAAAGATCGAAGTCTACGGCTGATCTGAAGTCGATACAAGTCATATTATGGCTTAATATATTGATTTTATTGCTCATATCAAGAAATTCAGAAAGTTAAACGGGACAGTAGTGAACCACCACCTGGGATTGATCACGACATGGCGAAGACCTACAAGGGAAAACAGATCCTGATGGAAACATTGCGGGCGGAGGGCGTGAAGTACATTTTCGGCAACCCGGGCACCACTGAAGGTCCGCTGCTGGACAGCCTGCTGGATTATCCGGACATCGAATACATCCTCGCGCTGCACGAGTCGGTGGCGGTGACCATGGCCGACGCCCACGCCCAGTTGACCGGGCAGGTGGGCTTCGCCAACGTGCACGTGGGCCCCGGGTTGGGGAACTCCCTGGGCTCCCTCTACAACTCCTGGGAGGGAGGGACGCCCCTGGTGCTCACGGCGGGTCAGCAGGACAACCGGATGCGCTTGCGCGAACCCCTGCTCGGCCACGATCTGGTGGCCATGGCGGCCCCCCTCACCAAGTGGAGCGTGGAGGCCAACAACGCGGACGAACTGGCGCATCTGCTCAACCGGGCCTTCAAGGTGGCCCGGGAAACCCCCAGCGGCCCCGTGTTCGTCTCCCTGCCCATCAATGTGATGGAGGAGGACACCGAACACGGCCATCTGGCCCCGGCCCATGTCTTCCCCCGCACGGCCCCCGACCCGGCCGGATTGGAGGAGGCGGCGCAGTTGCTGCTGAACGCCAAACGTCCGCTGATCTTTTGTGGGGACAAGGTGGCCCGCTGCGGCGCGGTGGAAGCCCTGGTGGCCCTGGCGGAAACCCTGGGTGCCAACGTCTACAACCAGACCCTGCCCGCCCGGGTGAACTTTCCCACCGGCCATCCCCTCTATCGGGACCGCGGCGCCAACGACCAGGCCAGCCTGCGCGCCATGTCCGGGGACGCCGATGCCATTTTGCTGGTGGGGGGCGAGTTCTTCGAGGAAACCTGGTACGCCGACACCTCTCCCTTTCCCGAAGACGCGGTGCTGATCCAGATCGATCCCTCCCCCCGCAACATGGCCCGCAACTATCCGGTGCACTGCGGGCTGGTGGCGGATCCCCTGCTGGCCATGCAGGCTCTCAATGCGGAACTGGCAGCCCGGGCCGGCGCTGCCTTCAATTCAGCCGCCGCCGCCCGCCGGGAACAGGCCGTGGCGCTGAAGGCCGAAGAGATGGAAAAGATGAAAGCCCGCGCCGGGAAGACCTGGGACGCCTCCCCCATGGCCGTGCCGCGGCTGATGGCGGAGTTGCAGGCGGCCCTCCCCCCGGACATCGCCATCGCCGGGGAGCCCATCACCGCCACGGCGGACCTGACCCGCACCATCCACTTCGATGGGCCCATGGACTATCTGGCCTCCCGGGGCGGGGGCATCGGCCAGGCCATGCCCAGCGCCATCGGGATGAAGCTGGCCCAGCCGGAGCGCCCCGTGCTGGCCATCAGCGGGGACGGCTCCTCGCTCTACACGATCCAGGCCCTCTGGAGCGCCGCCCACCACAAGATTCCCGTGGTCTTCCTGATCCTCAACAACCGGGTCTACCGGATTCTCAAGCTGAACATG
>CAZOXD010000019.1:6450-8891 GCA_964583525.1 uncultured Pseudomonadota bacterium | reverse complement strand
ATGTTGAGGCCGTTGCAGCGGGTGATATTTTGCCACCAAGAACGACAGTATGATGCCAACCACTACTCCTTGGGCGAATCCGGTGAGAAAGCCCAAAATTAGTAAATGAAAAACAATATTTACGCGGGGCGCGCCCCAAATAACAAAATAAACTGTTATTATCCCCGAATAGGATAGGGCGAATACGACACCGAGGGAAAAGTGCAGGGCAATGCGGATGGGCTTAACCCTGGATTCACTTCGGGTAAGGATGCTTCCCACCGCCTTGGTGAAATCCACATCCGCGAAACCGAGCCGGTGAAGCAGGTAGAGCGTCGAGGACATTACCAGGACGGACAGCAAGCCACTGACGAGAGCCAGTGCGAGAATCGGGAGGATCTGTTCCATATGCCAATCTCCTTTGCTCCGGAGGAAGTGGCCCCCCCCGTGAACGAGGCCCCCGCTTCCGGCAAGCCCTGGCTGCTGGAAATGGTGGTGGAGGGAGGGGTGTAGCTGGGGGGCTTCCTCAATGGCCCTCCTTTTCAGGAAGCCCTTTCAATTTGTCCGTACCGATGTAGGGGATCAGGGATTATTAATCTTACCGCCAGCCTGATGATTACGGATGAGCAGGTTTTTTTATCCAAATGTAATCCTATATTTTCAATTATTCGAATAACCTGGACTGCTTCTTGGATTGGGATTCCAGGTAATACACTTGTTCAACAAACTCAGACACATTCCGGGACTCTGGATAGTTCAAATTGGCTCTCATTTGTAAGGTGAAATTCTCCTGTTCCTCTTTTGAAAATTCAAACAATTCCGATAGGGATTCCAAGTATTCACCCCCCCCACGCGATGCGTCGGCCAGCAGGTTGTAACGCGTTTCCGCAATAAAATGTGAAGTCCTGCGAGGTCTGCCATCCTTGCATTGAGTTAAATGACTGCTTGTTGCGAATGGTGCAGTTAACGATGATCCTACCAATGAAGTCACAATAAACAATCCCATATACGGGTCACTACCCCCCCCCATTTCTGACAATGCTCCGAAGTGTTCCACACCCGCTTCCCCCGCAGATTTCTTGCAATATTCTTTTTGTTTTGCGAGTTTTTTTTGTTTCTTTTCCCTTTCGATTCGCGCCCTTTCCGCTGGTGTCGTGCATCCCATCCCAAGAGATGATATGGCGATGATGAACGCCAGAAAAAATGTGCTGAATCTCATCATTGCCCTCCATCAATGGATGAACGGCTCAGACGTATGGATCGGGGAAACCGGTATCGAAACCCCTTTCCTATTGCGCCGCGAACGGTGGGGTTTTTCACCGTTCAATTTTCCTTGATCCTATGAATGTCGGCCCTACAAATCGCATACAATTGACTTACAAATTGCATACAGCCCCATTTCCCCCTGCCCATCAATGTGTCTCCGGTTCATCCAGGCACTTTCCCCTCCAGTCACCGGATTCCCGCACCTCCTCCCAGGACACGTTCCTGTTCCTGAAAACATGACCGAGTTAAAAAAGGTGATCGGGATTCATTCTGATTTAATTGAATTAGAGCGGGCGCATGAATACAGCGGCCCAACTCACAACCGGAAGGGACATTTCACGAAAGGGATATTCGATTGAAAATTTGTGTTGGGAGACCCAACAGCGGGGATGGGGGGAATGAGCCCCCCTCAACTGAAGTACATGCCCCCATTCACGTTGATGGTCTGCCCGGTGATGTAGGCGTTGCGGGCCAGCATCACCACGGCCTCGGCGTGCTCCTCCGGCGTCCCGAAGCGGCCCACGGGCACCAACTCCGGGCGCACCTGGGGGCTGGAGCGCACCATGTCGGTGTCGATCAGGGCCGGGGCGACGGCATTGGCGGTGATGCCCTCTTTCACCAGCAGGGTGGCGTAGGAGTGGGTCAGATCCAGCATGCCCGCCTTGGAGGCCGAATAGTGCGGCCCCACGAATCCCCCCACCTGAGCGGCCAGGGAGGAGATGTTGACGATGCGCCCCCACTGGTTCGCCCGCATGCCCGGCAGCACGGCCTGGGCGCAGAGAAACGCCGACTTGAGATTGACGTCGATCGTCTCGTCCCAGTCGGCTTCCGTGATCTCCTCGATGGGCTGGGCACGGAGGACGCCAGCGTTGTTGACCAGGATGTCCACGCCTCCCAGCGCCGCCTCTATTTCGGCGGCCATCCGCGCCACCTCCCCGCTGTCGGAGACGTCGGCCTGGATGACCATTCCGCGCCGGCCCGCGGCTTCCACGTCGCGGAGCACGGCTTCCGCACCACTTGTGTGGGAGCGGTAATTGACGGCCACGTCCGCGCCGGCGGCGGCCAGCGCCCGGCAGATGGCAGCCCCCAGTCCCCGGCTGCCTCCGGTGACCAGGGCCACACGGCCTGCGATTCCCGCAGAATTTTTGACCGACGATTCGACCATGGCGGTTCATCTCCTCAATTGAATGGTGGAA
>CAZOXD010000019.1:0-6350 GCA_964583525.1 uncultured Pseudomonadota bacterium | reverse complement strand
ATGCCGTGCCCATACATGATCCGCGTTCATCGGCGTTTATCGGCGGTTTCTTTTGTAGTTCGCTGTTCCCGTCCCCCCCCGCTCAATCCCCGGCGGCGGGTTCGGATGTTTGCGCCGGTTGCCCGTCATCCTGGAGGCGGCGCACCTGATCGAAGAAGCGGGACTTGGCTTCCCGGGCCTTGGATTCGCGCCTGATCCTTGTATCGGCGAAATCGCTGACCGGTGCCGGGCCGTCGAACAATTCCGCGCCGATTTCCAGCAGGTAGCGCGAGGGCTGTTGCTTGATCGTTTCCCCGAAACGGCGGCGGGAGCGGGCCATGGAGAAGGTCAGCCGCCGCTTGGCGCGGGTCACGGCCACGTAGAACAGCCGCCGTTCCTCATCCTCCCCATCGCCGGCCAGTGCGCGGCGGTTGGGGAAGACCTCCTCGGCCAGTTGCACCATGTAGACGTTCGGGAATTCCAGCCCCTTGGCCCCATGGACGGTCAACAGGGACACCATGGGCGTGCGCTCTCCGTCGTCCGCCTCCTCGGGGAGGGAAAGCAGGGCCACGTGTTCCAGGAACTCCCTGATTCCCGCGCCTTCCCGGCGCTCGGCGAAGCGCTCTACGGCCAATTCCAGTTCATATACCAGCTCCGAGGCCCGCTCGGCGGCCTTGGGGTCCTTCTGTTCCTTTTCCACGGCCCGGGCGAAGTCCAGTTCGGCGAGCATCTCCCGGAACGCCGTTCCGAGTGGCGCGCCGCGAAAGCGCACCCGACCGCGGGAAATCAGCGCCGCGAAACGTTCCATGGCCGTGCCGGGGGCGCCGGCGAATTCGCTGCGCCGGCCCGCTTCCGCCATGATCTCCAGGGCCGGGCGTTCTTCGGAGGCCGCCAGGTCCATCAGGCGCATCTGAGAGGTGCGGCCGATGCCCCGGCGGGGAAAGTTGATCACCCGCAGCAGGCTCACCTCGTCCTGAGGCGCATGCACCAGGCGCAGGTAGGCCAGGGCATCCTTTACCTCCCGCCGGTCGAAGAAGCGGGTGCCGCCCAGCAGGCGGTAGGGAATTCCCTCCTCGCGCAGCATTTCCTCTACCAGCCGCGACTGGTGATTGGAGCGGTAAAGGATGGCGAAGTCGTTGTACCCGGCGCCTTCGCGCAGCCGGGTCAGCTTGAGGTGGGTGACCACCTTTTCCAATTCCTCCCGCTCGTCCTCCCCCACCAGCCATTCCAGAAATTCCCCGGGCCCGCGGGTGGGGCGGAGGGTCTTCTCCTTGCGCTTGGCGTTGTTGCGGATCACCTGGTTGGCGGCGGTGAGGATATTGGCCGTGGAGCGGTAGTTGCGCTCCAGCCGCACCACCCGCACGCCCGGAAAGTCCTGCTCGAAATCGAGGATATTGCCCGGCTCCGCCCCCCGCCAGCCGTAGATGGACTGGTCATCGTCCCCCACCACGCACAGGTTGCCATGGCCAGCCACCAGGGAGCGCAGCAACTCGTACTGGCGGCGGTTGGTGTCCTGGTACTCGTCCACCAGCACGTAGCGGAAGCGCGAGAAAAACTTCGCGGCGGACTGGGGATGCTCCCGGCACAGTTCCAGGGAGAGAATCAGGATGTCCTCGAAGTCGATGGCGTTGAGTCTTTTCAGCGTGTGCCCGTAGGCGTCCATCAATTGCGCCAGTTGCAGGTCGAAGGGGTCCTGGACGTGGCTGGCCAGTTCGCGGGCGGTGATGCCCCGGCTCTTGGCGTTCTGCAAGGTGAAATGCGCCTCCTTCACCGAGAGGGTGCCCATGTCGTAGTCCCCCTCCTCCAGCAGGGTGCGCACCACCGATTGCTGGTCCTGGCCGTCGAAGATGGTGAAGTTGGCCCGGTATCCCAGCTTTTCGATATGGGCCCGCAGCAACCGCACCCCGAAGGAGTGGAAGGTGCTGATGAGGGGAGCATGGGGTGCGTGGGGAGCCTGAGGATCGCCAGCGGCGTTTCGGTTTCTCCCCTTCCTGGAACGCGAAAGCCGGGCCACCCTTCCCGCCATTTCCCGCGCCGCCTTGTTGGTGAAGGTGAGCGCCAGGATGGAATCCGGCGGCACCCGTTTCTGCCGGATCAGGTAGGCGATGCGGGCCGTGATGACGCGGGTCTTGCCGCTGCCGGCCCCGGCCAGCACCAGCAGCGGCCCCTCGGTGGAAGTCACCGCGTCGCGCTGCTCGGGATTGAGGGAAGAAAGATCGAAAGTCATGCAGGTGGCGTCCTTGCCGGGTTAATGTCAATACGATTCAGTTAAGGCGAGAACATTGTGGAAAAGCCACGTCCTTCGAGACACTCGCTTCACTCGTTCCTCAGGAGCGCGGCTTTTTTCCGTGTTCGGAGAGGAGGGCGCCTCAAGCGCCTGTCTCGAAGGGCACGGAAAAAATATGAATTTCATGCTCCCATTCTTAACTGAACCGTATTGAACCTACCCCACCAGCCGTCCGGCCAGGTGTTCGCCCAGCTTGTCCACCGGAATGCGCTCCTGTTCCATGGAGTCGCGCTCGCGGACGGTGGCGGCGTGGTCTTCCAGGGAGTCGAAGTCCACCGTCACGCAGAAGGGAGTGCCGATCTCGTCCTGGCGGCGGTAGCGCTTGCCGATGCTCCCCGCCTCGTCGTATTCGCAGGCGAAGCGCTCGCGGAGATCGTCGAAGACCTTGCGGGCCGGCTCTTCCAGCTTCTTGGAAAGCGGCAGCACGCCCACCTTGACGGGCGCCAGCTTGTGGTGGAGGCCCAGCACGGTGCGCTTCTCGCCTCGCACTTCCTCCTCGCGGTAGGCGTCGCAGATAAAGGCCAGCGCGAGGCGGTCCACTCCCAGGGCGGGCTCGATGACGTGGGGCAGGTACTTCTCCCCGCTCACCGGGTCCACGTAGCCCAGGTCTTTTTTGGCGTGTTCCTGGTGCTGGGTGAGGTCGAAGTTGCCCCGGTTGGCGATGCCCCACAGCTCCCCCCAGCCAAACGGGAAACGGTACTCGATGTCCGTGGTGGCGCTGGAGTAGTGGGAGAGTTCCTCCGCGCCGTGGTCGCGCATCTTCAGATTATCGTCGTTGAGGCCCAGAGCCAGCAGCCAGTCCATGCAGAAGTTCTTCCAGTGGCTGAACCATTCCGCAGCCTCGGACTCGTGGCAGAAGAACTCCAGTTCCATCTGCTCGAACTCCCGGGTGCGGTAGATGAAGTTGCCGGGCGTGATCTCGTTGCGGAAGGCTTTGCCGATCTGCCCGATCCCGAAAGGCACCTTCTGGCGCGAGGTGGTGGCCACGTTCTTGAAGTTGACGAAGATGCCCTGGGCCGTCTCCGGGCGCAGATAGACCGTGGAGGCGCTGTCCTCCGTGACCCCCATGAAGGTCTTGAACATCAGGTTGAACTGGCGCAGGGGGGTATAGTCCAGGTTGCCGCAGACCGGGCACTTGATTCCCTTCTCGCCGAGGTAGGCTTCCATCTCCCCCTCGCTCATCCCGGCGGCGAGGGAGGGATCCTCCCCCTGCTTTTCCAGGTAGTCCTCGATCAGCTTGTCGGCCCGGTGGCGGTTCTTGCAGACCTTGCAGTCCACCAGGGGATCGGAGAAGCCGGCCACATGCCCCGAGGCCTCCCAGACGCGGGGATTCATCAGGATGGCGCTGTCCAGCCCCACCACGTCCGGGCGGTTGCGGATGAAGTGGTTCCACCAGGCCTCCTTGATGGCGTTCTTCAACTCCACGCCCATCGGGCCGTAGTCCCAGGCGTTGGCCAGCCCCCCGTAGATTTCCGAGCCGGGAAACACGAACCCCCGCCGCTTGGCCAGGGAAACCACTTGATCCATCGTGAAAGAATTGCTGTCGGGCATGCCTTCGCTATCCGGTGGGCTGTTGGGTGCGTATTGCGGTGCCGTCCCAATGCCGAAGCAGGGGACGGGCATTTCCTCAATCGATGACGGTAGCACACCGGAGAGGGGGAGGGGAGGGGGATTTTGTAGGATTCCCCTCTCCTCAAAATTTCCCGCCTCTGCCTTCTCCATTCACAAAGCGCTTGCCGCCCTCCCTGGCTTCCCCGCTTTCCAGCACTTTCAGGCCGCTCCTGAACTCGGCCCGCAGCGCCTCCCCGTAAGGGAGGCCTCCCTGGCCGATCACGCTGAGGCGGTCCGCGCGCATCGCTCCCTGGGGGAAGTCCGCCAGTTGCGCGGCCAGTACCTCCGCGGCCGCCCGGGCGGCGCCGTCCGGCACGATGCGGTTGGCCAGGCCGATATCCAGGGCTTCCCGGGCCGTAACGGGCCGCCCGGTGAGGATCATGTCCAGGGCGCGGCTCTGGCCGATCAGGCGGGGCAGGCGCACCGTGCCCCCGTCGATGAGGGGCACCCCGAAGCGGCGGTTGAAGACCCCGAACACGGCGGATTCCTCGGCCACCCGCAGGTCGCACCAGGTGGCCAGTTCCAGCCCGCCTCCCACGGCGTACCCGGCGATGGCGGCGATCACCGGCTTGGAAAGCCGCAGCCGGGTCGGTCCCATCGGCCCGCGCGGGTCGTCGATGTCCGGAGGGGGCTTGGTTTCGGCCGCATAGGCCTTCAGGTCGGCCCCGGCGCAAAAAACCCCGCCCGCGCCCCAGAGCACCGCGGCACGGGCCTCCCCGTCCGCCTCGAAGGCCTGGAAGGCCTCGCACAGGGCCACTGCGGTGGGCAGGTCCACGGCGTTGCGCACCTCGGGGCGGTGCAGAATAACGGTGGTGACGGGGCCGTGCTTTTCGACGGTGACGGGATTATTCGTGGCGGACATGGGGGGCTCCCTTTTTCGATGGGGTAAGCAGGGATTTGTGATTTGCAAGATAGGATGCGGGCGGTAGTGCCTCAGTTTGAAAACGATAATATCATTGTTGAGCGTAGCGAAGAATCTTGATGGCGCATTGGCCTCGGTAACTATGAGCAGATGCTTCGCATACGCTCAGCATGACATAGGAAGAATTTATTAATTTTGCAGGAAATTGCAAAGTGATACACCACCCGGGGGCCGGTAACCCGGCCCATTCTACAAAATCCAGCCGGAGGGTTTCAATGCGGTACCAGGAATTGCAATTCCGGATTGCGCCGGAGGTAACGGCGCTGGGGCTGCGGGGCGCCTACTTCACCATGGGGGGGCTGTTCAACCGCGCACCCGGCGATCCCGCCTACAACGATTTCAATGCCCTGAAGGCGGAAACCCTGGCGGCAATCGTGCCGGAGCTTTCGGCCGAATCCATCAAATCCGATCCCGTACTGACGGGCTTCCGGGAACTGCACCGGGCGGTGGGAAGCGCCAACCGCAAGACGATACCCGCGCCAGAGAACCTGCTCAGGGTGCTGCACCGCACCGGGGCCCTGCACAGCGTGAATATGCTGGTGGACATCTACAACCTGGTGTCCGTGAAGACCCGGCTGGCCTTGGGCGCCCACGATCTGGCCCAAGTCTCCGGGGACATCCAACTGCGTCTCACCGATGGCGGCGAGGGCTTTCATCCCCTGGGGGAGGGGCAACCCAAATCCATTGTACCCGGGGAGTACGCCTATGTGGACGGAGCCAACGACGTGCTCTGCCGGATGGAGGTGCGCCAGGTGGAAAAGTCCAAGGTGGATCCCGGTACTACCGAATGCTTTCACATCGTGCAGGGCAACGCCGCCACATCCGCGCAGAAACTCAAAGAGGCCACGGAGGAATGGATCGCCCTCACCCAGCGCTTCTGCGGCGGGGAGGCGCGGATGCTCCACGCGCCCTGGGAGAATGGTTGATTAATCAATATTGACAATTTTAACAATTTTGGTAATATTGACAATAATGTAATTAACATATTGATTTGGTTTAATGATTCCGTACATCCTCTAACGATTGGAGACGACATGGAACGGATGAAAACAGGGGATGCCAGGGACGAATTCGGCGCGGTGGTAAACCGGGTGGCCTACGGCAACGAGTGGATCGTCCTGGAGCGGCGCGGCAAGGAAATGGCCGCCATGATTCCCATGCGGGACCTGCGCCTGCTGGAACGGCTGATCGAGGAAGAAGAGGACCGGATGGATCTCGCAAGCGCGCGTAAATCCATGGAGGAGCCTGGCGAAAATGTGCCTTATGAACAGATAAGAAAGGAGATGGAGATCGATGAGCTATCGCTTGGAGGTGAGACCGGCCGCAAGGAAAACGTTAAAAAACTTGCCAAAGGATGAATTCCTCCGAATCGATGGACGCATTATGCAATTGATGGAAAATCCAAGGCCATCGGGCGCTGTAAAAATGAAGGGCCGGGAAGATCTTTATCGAATTCGTGTAGGCGTGTATCGCATCCTATATCAAATTCAAGACGATCGGCTCGTAATCATCGTGGTCAACATCGGCCACCGGCGGGAAGTATACCGCTGA
>CAZOXD010000018.1:26828-43048 GCA_964583525.1 uncultured Pseudomonadota bacterium | reverse complement strand
AATCCAGAGCGATGCGGGCCAGGGAAGCCGCGCCCAGGGGCAGCGCGTCCTCGTCCAGATCGAAGCGGGGAGAGTGAACGGAGTGGACGATGCCCCGCGCCCCGTTGCCGACGCCCAGGCGGAACATCAAGGCGGGCACCCGTTGGGCGATGTAGGCGAAATCCTCCCCGCCCAGTTCCGGCGCCGGGATCGTGTACACGGCGTCTTTCCCCAACAGCCCGCCCACGCTTTCCATGGCCCGGGCAGTGAAGGCCTCGTCGTTGACCAGGGAGGGATATCCAATGGTGAACTCGAACTCGTACCCGGCCCGGGTGGCCTGGCACACGCCCGCCACGACGCGCTCCAGCATTTCCGGCAGCGCGGCGCGCATCTCCGGATCGAGAGAGCGCACCGCGCCCAGCAGGGTGGCCTCTCCCGGAATGACGTTGGGGGCGGTCCCCGCCTGGATCGATCCCACGGTGAGGACGAAGGGATGCACCGGGTCGTTTTCCCGGGTGACCAGGTATTGCAGGGCCTGGTACACCTGAACGGCCACGGCCACGGAATCCACGGTGAGGTGGGGCTTGGCGGCGTGTCCTCCCCGGCCCAGAATGCGGATCGTGAAGCGGTCCGAATTGGCCCCCATCACCCCGGGCCGGAAGCCCATCTTCCCCACCGGAATGGCGGCATGGACGTGCAGGGCCAGGGCGGCGTCCACGCCGTCAAGAATCCCTCCCTCCTCGATCATCACCAGGGCGCCGCCGGGGGGTTTTTCCTCCGCCGGCTGCAGCAGGAAGCGCACGCTGCCCCACCATCCGTCCTTGCGGCCGGCCAGCAGGGAGGCGGCTCCCAGCACGCAGGTGGTGTGCGCATCGTGTCCGCAGGCATGCATCACGCCCGGATTGAGGGAGGCGTATTCCGCGCCGGTCTCCTCGGAAATGGGCAGTGCGTCCATGTCCCCCCGGATGAGCAGGGTCGGGCCGGGATTTCCGCTGTCCAGGGTTCCTACCAGACCGTGTGTGCCCGCGATGCCGTGCTCCACGGAAAGTCCCAGCGCTTCCATCCAGCGCCGTCCGGCGGCCGCCGTGCGTTCCTCCCCATAGCTCAGTTCCGGGTGGCGGTGCAGGTCACGCCGCAAATCCACCAGGTCGCCGCGCAGTTGTTGCGCCGCTTCCAGCAAAGGGTCCGGCCGCGCTCTATCCTTGCTGTCCTGGCTCATGCGATTTCCTTGGCGGTAGTTGGGGAGGTTGGGGAACTATCCGATCCGGAAGGCGATTCCGTGTGTTCCGCGTGTTCCACGGATTCCGGGCGGCTCAATACCGTCCGCCATAAATAGACGGCCACGCCGCCCATTACCACGAATTCCCCCAGAAATGCGAAGGCGTAGCTCCAGAAAACCCCGCGCACCCCGAGGGAATAGACTCCATGCAGCAGGCCCAGGGCCAGCAGAAAGCCGGCCACCCGCATGGTCTGCCCCAACAGGGGATAGAGGGTGCGGCCCAAGCCCTGGGCCAGGGAGGTGACGATGAACCCGGTGCCGTGCATGGGCAGGGCTATCCCTGTCACTTTGAGGTACAGGGCCGCCAGAGCGATCACCCCGGCATCCCGGGCGAAGAGTCCTGCCCAGAAGGCCGGATCGAGGAGAATCAAGCCGTAGATGGAAATCATCAATGCCGCGGCGTAGAACCCGCCCCACACCGCGGCGGATTTCACCCGTTGCAATTTCCGGGCGCCGTAGTTCTGCCCGGTGAGGCTGGCCACCGCCGACCCCACCGCCACCACCGGCAGGAACGCCGCATGGATGATGCGGAACCCCACTCCCACGCCCGCGGAAGCGTCCCCCCCGAACTGGCCCACCACCCGGTAAATCACCATCATCATCAGGGAAAACAGCAGCACCTGGGTTCCCGAGGGAAGCCCGATGCGCACCATCCCCCACAGCCGCCCGGGATCCAGGGAGATGGGAAGCCGCACCCGGAGCAGGGTATTGCGGCGCGACCCGGCCACCAGCCAAAGATACACCAGGGCCACCACCGACTGGGAGAGCACCGTGGCCAATGCCGCGCCCTGCATTTCCAGCCGCGGAAACGGCCCCAGCCCGAAGATCAACAGGGGGTCCAAAATCACGTTGAGCACGAACCCCAGCACCATCAGCAGGGTGGGGGTAATGAAGTCTCCCACCGCCCGGAAACAGAAGGAATTGACGATCAGGAAGACCTGGGTGAGGAAGGTGGCCGCATAGATGCGGAAATAAAGGCTCCCCTGCGCATGCACCGCCGGATCGGAAGTAAACAGGTCGAAATAAATGGGAGTGAGCAACCAACCCGCCAGCCAGGCCAGGGTGCCCGCCGCCAGGGTGGCCCAGAAAACCTGCTGATACAGATCCCGCACCGCGGAGCGTTCTCCCCGCCCGTAGGTTTGGGAAATCACGGCCAGCGCCCCCACGCCCAGCACCATGGAAAGGGAGAGCATCACGAAGAAGGTGTTGAGGGAAATTCCCAGCCCCGCCAGCGCCGGGCCCCCCAGCCGCCCCACGAAGTACAGATCGACCAGGGCATAGGTGGATTCCAGCAGGAACGACCCCAGCACTGGCAGCGCCAGCCGCAAGATCAATCCCGCCACGGAGCCGGTGGTGAGGTCCTTTTCCGCCAAAAGCGCTCTTCGATGGGCTCGGGTTGAAGAAGGAGAGAACCCCCTTCACCAAGTGGGAAGAGGGTTTGCGATAAGCCGGCCGAGTGCGGCGAGGGGTGCCGTTACCCGCTCATCCTACCGTTTTTCGAAGAGGGTGGCGATGCCCTGCCCCATCCCGATGCACATGGTGGCCAGGCCCACGTTGGCGTCCCGATCCTCCATCAGGTACATCAGGGAGGTGGTGATGCGCGCCCCGGAGCAGCCCAGGGGATGGCCGAGAGCGATGGCGCCCCCGTTCAGGTTGACCTTCTCATCCATTTGATCCAGCAATTCCAGATCTTTTAGCACGGGGATGGATTGGGCGGCGAAGGCCTCGTTGAGTTCCACCACGTCCACGTCCCCGATTTCCATGCCGGCCCGCTCCAGCGCCTTTTTGGTGGCGGGCACGGGCCCGTACCCCATGATGGAAGGATCCACGCCCACCACGGCCATGGACTTGATGGCGGCCATGGGCGTTGCCCCCAGAGCCTTGGCTTTCTCCTCGGACATTACCAGCACCGCCGACGCGCCGTCGGAGATGGCCGAGGAATTCCCGGCGGTCACCGTGCCGCCCTTGGGATTGAACGCCGGGTTGAGCTTGCCCAGATCCTCGATATTGGCCTCGGGGCGCACCACTTCGTCGTAATCCAGCAGAACGGGCATGCCGTCGCCGTCGTGGCCTTCGATGGGCACCATCTGCGCCTTGAATTGCCCGTCGCGCTGAGCCAGGGCCGCCTTGTGATGGGAGCGCATGGCGAACTGGTCCTGATCTTCCCGGGAGACCTGGTGAATGATGGCCAGCATCTCGGCGGTGAGGCCCATGGAGAGGCTGGCCTTGGCCGCATGGCGGGAGTATTCCGCCGGAATATCCGCCCCGTGATCCATGGCCACGTGGCCCATGTGCTCCACGCCCCCGCACAGGTAGACGTCCCCCTGCCCAGTCATGATGTTGGTGGCGGCGGTGTTGATGGCCTGCAGGGAGGAGCCGCAGAGCCGGTTCACCGTCTGGGCGGGCACTTCGTGAGGCAGGTCCGCAATCAGGGAAATGGCCCGCGCTACGTTGAAGCCCTGCTCCAGGGTCTGGTTGGCGCAGCCCCAGATCACCTCGTCGATCTCCGCGGCATCCAGGGCCTCGTTGCGTTCCAGCAGAGCCCGGATCAGGGTAGCGGACAGATCCTCCGCGCGCACGTTGCGGAAGGCGCCACCCTTCGAGCGGCCCATCGGGGTGCGGACGGCGTCCACGATCACTGCGTTTTGCATGGGGGGTCTCCTTGGTGGTTATAGGTACATGAAAATGTTCACTGCTGATTAATTGATCTCAGACCCGGGGTCTCCTACCCGTGAAATCCGTTCCCGCTCTTGGCGTTGTCCTGTATTTGGGGGGAGTAGGCAGTGGCAGTGTTTTGCGGTTAGCCCACGAAACCCCTCCCTCCCGCGCCTGTTGGCGCTCCTTCCCTCCCCGTGCACGTGGAGGGAGAGCTGCTCGTTCGAATCACACTCTTTCGTTGCACCCAAGCTCCCCTCTCCGTGCACGGGGAGGGGCCGGGGGAGGGGTGCTGTTGCCGTTGCAGTTCCCCCCTCTTCCTTCAGGGAAGAAGCCAAGGAGTGAGTTTGGAACTCCCGGCAGGGTAGCCGTATCATCACTTATCCCCGATTGCGGGTTAAATGGTACAGGAGTGGGGTAGCCCCTACCCGTGAAATCCGTTCCCGTTCTTGGCGTTGTCCTGTATTTGGGGGGTAGGTTCGTAGAGCTTGCCCAATCCCTGGTATTTGTCTCCCAGGGCCAGCAGGGCATCCGCGCCCAGGTGGTCGGCGTAGCGCATCAGCCCGCCCAGGAAGGGCGGGAAGCCCAGCCCCAGCACCAGGGACATGTCCAGTTCCACCGGGGTGTCCACGATGCCCTCTTCCAGGCAGCGGGAGGCCTCGACGATCATGGGAAGCATCATCCGCTCCACGATGGCCTCGGCCTCGATGTCCTCCGAGCCCCCGGTGATGGCGGGTTTGAGGACCTCCATCACGGCGGGGTCGTAGCTTTTCTGGTCCTTGCCGCGCCGGTCTTTGGTGTAGCTGTAATAGCCTTGGCCGTTCTTCTGGCCGTAGCGCTTGGCCTCATAGAGCAACTGTGTAGGGAAGGGCCCTTCGCCCAGGGAGCGGTCCGGGAAGGCCGCCGCCATCACCTGGCCCGCGTGGAAGGCGGTGTCCAGCCCCACCACGTCGGAGAGGTAGGCGGGCCCCATTGGCCAGCCGTAGCGTTCCATGGCCTTGTCCACCGTCTGGATGGGCGCGCCCTCCCGGAGCAGCATCTGGAAGGCCAGCATGTAGGGGCCGAGGATGCGGTTGACCAGAAAGCCCGGGCAGTCCTTGACCACGATGGGGGTCTTCCCCAGCTTGAGGGAATAGGCCACCACGGTGGCGATGGCCTCCTCGCCGCTGTCCTTGCCCCGGATTACCTCCACCAGGGGCATGCGGTGCACCGGATTGAAGAAGTGCATTCCGCAGAAGCGCTCCGGGTGCTTGAGGGCGACGGCCAGGCTGTCGATGGAAATGGTGGAGGTATTGGTGGCCAGCACGGCTCCGTCCGCCAGGGCCGCCTCGGCCTCCGCCAGCACCGATTTCTTGATTTCCGGGTTTTCCACCACCGCCTCCACGGCAATGTCGACGGTGTTGAAGTCGCCGTAGGAATAGGTGGCCTGGATATGGCTGAGGGCTTCCGCCATCTGGGACTGGGTGATGCGTCCCCGGCCCACCTGCCCTTCCAGCAGGCGCGAAGCCTCGTGGAAGCCCAGTTCGATGGCTTCGGGGGCAATGTCCTTCAGCAGCACCGGCACGCCCCGGCTGGCGGACTGGTAGGCGATGCCCCCGCCCATGATTCCCGCGCCCAGCACGGCGGCGGATTTCACCTCCCGGGCCCCACTGCTCAGTTGCCTGGACTTCTTCTTGAGGAACTGGTCGGCGTGGAAGATCCCGATCAGGCTGGTGGCCTGTGGGGTTTTGGCCATGTTGGCGAAGGCCCCGGCCTCGGCGGCCATGGCGGCATCGCGCCCTTCATGGGCCGCGCTTTCCATGGCCTTGATGGCGGCGATGGGGGCGGGATAGTTGGGCCCCGCCTTCCCGGCGACGAACCCCTTGGCGACATTGAAGGACATCAGCCGCTCGATTCCGTTCAGCAATACCGGGGAGGTCTTGCGTTCCACCATCTTCTTCCAGCCCTCGCCCTTCATCTCCCGCCGCAGCAGGGTCAGGGCGGCTTCCTCCAGCTTTTCGGGAGCCACCACGGCGGAGACCAGCTTCAGCTTGAGGGCTTCGTCCGCCTTCACGTCGCGCCCGGAGGCGATCATGTCGATGGCGTTGTCCACCCCGATCAGGCGGGGCAGGCGCACGGTGCCCCCGAACCCTGGGATGAGGCCCAGCTTGACTTCCGGCTGGCCCACCACGGCCGTTTCGGCCATCACCCGGTAGGTGGCGGCCATGGCGGCTTCCAATCCGCCCCCCAGGGCGATGCCGTTGAGGGCGGCCACGGAGGGGAAGGGCAGGTCCTCCAGGCGATTGAAGATCTTGTGGGCATCCCCCACCCAGTCCAGCAGCGTTTCCTCCGGCTCGGCGAAGAGGGTCAGGAACTCCGCGATATCGGCGCCGACGATGAACACGCCCTTTCCGCTGCTGATGAGCAGGCCCTCCAGCCCCTCTTCCTTTTCCAACTGTCCCAGGGACTTGTTCAATTCCTCCAGGGTCAGCCGGTTGAATTTGTTGACCGATTCGTCTTTGAGGTCAAACCGCAATTCGGCAATGCCGGGTTCTTTCAGGGACAACTGGATGGCTTTCCCGTTGAAATCCATGGGTGCTCTCTTGGGTGGGTGTTGAGGGGATTAGCCGCACAGAGAAAGGAACCGTGCAGGGAACCAGAGTCTGGGTGACTCTTCTTCGGGGCGGCGAAAACCGGATAATAGGGCATGAACATCTGCAATACTTCATAGTATACTCCCCCTGCAGGGATAACTGTAAACTGACAACTGTTTAACGATGATATCATGGATGGTTCCCCCTTCGCGCCCGAATCCACGCACTGGCCCGCCGCTCGTGAGGCGTCCATCGGCGGGTTGTCCATCGGCATAGTGACACTCAATTCCAGCTACGTGCAGACGGCCCTCGCCCTGCGCTGCCTGCGCAACGCGGCCCGCGAGGCTGGATTTTCCGGAACCTGGATCGCGGAATATACCGTGCGCGCGCCGGTCTGGAAAATCGCGGTGGAACTGATGGCGCGGCGGCCCCGGGTGCTGGGGTTTTCCGTGTACATCTGGAACCGCCCGGAAACTCTGGCCCTGATCGAACTGTTGAAGAAGCAGGATCCCGCCCTGCTGATCGTCATTGGGGGCCCGGAGGTGAGCTTCGAGAGCGCTCCCCCCTCTCCCTACGTGGATGTGGTGATCGCCGGAGAAGGCGAAACGAAGTGGGTGGAATGCCTGGATCTCTGGTCCCGGGGAATCCTGCCCGATGAGGCCACGGTGGCCCGCTGGAACCGGCAGGGGACGGACCTCCCGCACCTGCGGGAGCCGCCCTACCTGGAGGAGGACCTCCCGGGGCTGGCGGAGCGGCTGGTGTACCTGGAGACTTCGCGGGGCTGTCCCTATTCCTGCGCGTTCTGCCTCTCCGCCCTGGACGAGCAGGTGCGCTTCCTGCCCGGCGCCGCCGTGCGCTCCACGGTGGAAATGCTGGCCGGTGCGGGGGTGCGGCGCATCAAGTTCCTGGACCGCACCTTCAATCTGGGCAGGAACCGCCTGCGGGAATTATTCGGCTGGCTGCGCCGCTTTTCCGGGGTGGAATTTCATTTCGAGATCGTGGGAGACCTGCTGGACGAGCAGGTGCTGGCCGACCTGGAAACCGTGCCTGCGGGCATGTTCCAGTTCGAGATCGGGGTGCAGAGCACCCGTGCCGATACCCAGGCCCTCATCTCCCGCCGTCAGGACAACCGGCGCCTGTTCGCGGCCATCGCCCGGTTGATGCGGGACGGGCGGGTGCACCTGCATCTGGACCTGATCTGGGGATTGCCGGGGGAAACTCTGGCGGACATCCGGGCCTCCTTTTCCGAAGTGATGGCCCTGGCTCCCCATCAGTTGCAACTGGGATTTCTCAAATTCCTGCCCGGCGCGCCGATCCGCGCCCTGATCGAGACCCATGAGTACAGCTTCCAGGACCAGCCGCCCTACGAGGTGATTGCGCACCGCAATCTATCCGCCGCGGAGGTTGCGGCATTGAAGCGCTTCGAGGAGGTTTTCGATCTGTATTACAATTCGGGCCGCTACCGCTTTACGCTGGGCCGCATCTTCCAGGTGCGCGGCCCCTGGGAGGTATGCGAGGATCTGAGCGAATACTTTGCCCGGCACGGGCTCCTGGTGCCCTCCCATGGACAGGAAGCCCTGGCCCGCTACCTGCTCGATTGCGCCAGGGAAGGCAGTTGGCTGCCGGAAGCGGAATTGGTGGATTTGCTCAAGCTGGACCACTTCTATCACCAACGCGCCCGGCGCACGCCCCGCTTTCTCCACGATGGCCAGGTGGCCGAGAGCGCCACCGTCCGCGAACGCCGCCGCAGCGATCCCAACTGCTCTGTGGCCGTGTTTCAGCACCGCGTGGGCGTGGAGAATGGGAGGGCGCGCCTGGAACCCAGCGACGTCCCCGTCTGGTACGCCTTTACCTACCCGGAACGCGATGGGGGCTACTTCTTTCATCCCACGGTGCAACGGCTGGATTGAGCCCGGCTTCTCCTCTCCGCAAAGGCAGCATGGCGATGATCCCCTCCCCCAACGCCGGCGTCCTGGAAACAGTCCAGGAAGTAAAGGCCGCCCTGCGCCGCCGGATGCGGCGGGCCAGAGAGGGCATGGGGCAGGCGGAACGGGAGCGCGCCGCGGCGGCAATTCTGCGGAATCTGCTCGCGCTTCCCGCCTTTCAGGAGGCCCGGGGCGTTCACTGCTACCTCAGCCTGCCGGGCGAGGTGGACACGGCCGGCATATTCGCAGCCTGCGTTGAGTTGGGGAAGGAAACCTGGGTACCCTTCGTGGATCGTTCCTCGCTCCAGTTGAGGGGTGAGTTGGGGTGGGCTCCCTGGCGACCCGGGGACCCGCTCGTCACGGGGGCGCTGGGCGTGCCGGAGCCGGTTCCCGAAGTCCGGGAAACAGGCCCGCCCCCCGGCAACATCGATCTGGTGCTGGCGCCCGGGTTGGCCTTCGACCGGCAGGGAGGCCGGTTGGGATACGGGAAGGGCTATTACGATGAATTCCTCACGCGCCTCTTGCGCCGGGAAAAACCCCGCGGGGGGCCCCTCCTGGCCGGGCTGGCCTTTGCGCTGCAAATCGCCGCCGCTGTCCCCATGACTGCCCGGGACATTCCCATGAATTACATCGTTCACGAATCCGGTTGGGTGGAAATTCCCCCGATTTCCTGACCTGCGAAATGGGGAGGCTTTCCTCACAAAGAGAAATCAGGGTAGGATAAAGGGACTGAAGGGGGCTCAGTGCACACAGGAGTAAAAAATAAAATTGCCCTGAATTACTGCTTTTAACGTTATATTATTAAAGGACATTTGCAGGGGCGCCTGCGAGGCTGTCCGGCCTGCGATATTTCTTGTAGGTCCGTGCAGCGGTCCTCCATCCGGCAAAGCGATGTTGGATGGGGTTGCGGGTTCCCCGGATTTGTCGTCAACCCGATTCGAACGGGATGAAAAACATGCCCGAGGAAGAAACACTGGAAGAAGAGGCCGCGGAACCCTCCGCTCCCTCGCCGGAAGACAAGAACTTAGAAGGAGGCGCGCCCGCCGAATCCCCCATTTCGGCGGACTCCGACCCCATCGCCCTGATTGAGGTAGAAGAGGGAAAGCGGGGGTTTTTCTCCAAACTCAATCCCATAAATATTTTGCGGAGGAACAATCCCACCGCCCTGATCAACGAGGGAAAGGAGCACCTGGAAAATCAATCCTATGCCCAGGCGATGGTCTCGTTCAACCGGGCATTGCATATCGACAAGAACAATCTGGCAGCCCTGAGGGGGCTGGGAAAGGTATTCTTTAAAAAGGGGGGGCGCGCCAATATGGATACCTCTCTCAAGTACTATCAGCAGGCGATCAAAACCCATCCCAAGGACCATGAGTTGTACGCCATTTCCGCGAAAATTTACGATTCTTTGGGTAAACGCAAGGAAGCCACCCTGGAACGGAAAAAATTCGTGATCGTCCGGGCCCTGGACGCGGATGCGAAAAACCCCATCGCCAACAACAACATGGGGATTCTGTTTATGCAGCAGGGCCGGGCCGATGACGCCCTCTCCTATTTCCAGAAGTCCATCGATTCCGACAGGAACTACGATGTCGCGCACCGCAACACGGCGGCCGTGTATTACATGCTGGCCAAGAAGGAAGAAGACCCGGCCAAGAAAAAGGATTACAACTCCAGGGCCAGGGATTCCATCGAAAAAGCCGTCAGTATCTCGCCCTCTCTTCCTTCCCTCCTGGCGTTGGCCCGGGTGCGCCTCAAGGAAGGGGAATTCAAAGAAGCGCTCGTCCTGGTCGAGAAACTGGACGAAATGGCCCCGGCCAACAAGGATGTTTTCAAGATCAAGAAATTGGCCCTGGAAGGTCTGGGCAGGTTCGAGGAGGCCCAGAACGCCCACAATAGTTATCTGATCTTTGCCGAAGAGTCTGCCGCGGAGGCTGCCGAGGCGGATAACGCCGCGAACGAATAAGGGGCGTCATTTTAAAGGGCTCAGCAACGCCGGAACGGCCGGGGCGCAGCAGCGTCCCACCGGGAATATCGTAGAAAATCAATCCAAAATCAGGTGGAAATATCCGGGAGAGGGAGCGCCCCCCGGAATTACGCCCGCTGGCAGGGGATGCAAGGGAGCGCCTGGTCCCACCAACCTGAATTTCATGCCTGATTTGCAAGGATAAGGGCGGACTTCGTGGGATCCGGTTGAATCCCTTAGCACGTGTGGGATATAGAGTCGTCTTCTTCCTCATCCTCGTCGAGATGCAACTTGGACTTGATCTCAGCGAGAACGGAACGCTGACGCAAGGGAGGAGCGGAAAGGGAGGTGAGCGCGCCGTGCAATTTTTTCAGCCTTCCCAAGCTGTGCCGGCAACCCTCGCAGGTTTCCAAATGCCCTTCCATGATGGTCAGTTCTTCGCCTTCCAACTCCCCGTCGAAATAGGCGGAAAGTTCGACTGAATATTTTTCGCATCCATTATTCATGTCAATCTCCCCGTATCCTTGGCAGGTGCTGCCCTGTTCAATCGAAAAAAAATCATCCCTATATCGGGAAACCATTGTCTTACTCCAAAATGCCTGGATTTCTATCGTCCAATGGATCAAAACCATGGTCCATTGGACCAAAACTGCCGGGTTCGAAACTTCCTTTCCAGGTTAAAGGAAAATCTGCGCCCATTCTCCCTGAATGGGACTAGCGGGATTTCGATCATCGATCACTCACATAATCGGCCAACAGATCCTTGAGCCGCTCCCGGGCCCTGAACAACCGGGATTTTACCGTACCCCGGGAACATTCAAGGACTTCCGCGATTTCATCATAGGAAAATCCTTCCACTTCCTTCAGGATGATGATTGAGCGCAGCTTTTCGGATAATTGATTGATGGCCCCCTGTAACACATCACTCAGTTCCTGGTTGACCAGGGCATCCTCCGGGATGAACGTGTGATCCGGAATATCCTGTTCCTTGCCGGCTTCGTTGGAGTCGTCATTGATGTTCCCCGAAAGGGAGACCCCCTGTATATGCCGCTTTTTACGCCGCAGAAAATCGATGCAGCAATTTACGGTGATCCGGTACAGCCAAGTATAGAAGGAATAGGTATGCTCATAGTTCTTGATCTTGCGGAAGACCTTCAGAAACACTTCCTGGGTAAGGTCGTAGCTCTCCACCTCGTCATTCACCATGCGCAGGCAATGGTTGTATACCCGTTGCTCGTATTTGAGCACCAGGTCCTGAAAAGCCAAGTTATCTCCCTCCTTGAAGGAGGAGATCAATTCATCGTCCTTGCGCACCGGGGGTGGGGTGGATACCTGGTTTTGTGGTTGTGTTTCCAAATCTTTTGGCCTTTTTTCCATTAACCCGCCTTCCTGGCGTTTTCAGGCCCCAAAGAACGATCGTTTTCCGTTTCCGGCGCGGATCGCATCCGGGGGCTCTTCATTTAAAACGAATAATTGTGCGAAATGGTTCCTAACCTGGAGAATAAATACCCATGGACGGCAGGGCCCGGGGAATTATTCGGGCTAGGAATCATAGCCTTTGAAACCTCGTATATTCATTCAGAGCCGATTGTATCCATTCAGGGCCGCCACCCGGTAGCATTCCGAATAAGTGGGGTAGTTGAACACGTTCCCAATGAAGTATTCGATGGTGCCGTCGAATCCCATCACGGTTTGGCCGATGTGCACCAAATCCGTGGCGCCTTCCCCCAGGATGTGTACACCCAGCAGCTTGAGAGATTCTCGGTGGAACAGCAGCTTGAGCCGGCCGGTGGTGTTGCCCACGATCTGGCCCCGGGCGATTTCCCGGTAGGTGGCCGATCCCACCTCATAGGGCACCTTGTCCCGGGTCAGTTCCTCCTCCGTTGCGCCGACGGTGGAAATCTCGGGGATGGTGTAGATTCCGGTGGGCAGCAAGTGGGTGGGAGGCTCCTCGCTTAGTCCGTTGAAGGCATGCAGCGCGGCCAGCCGGCCCTGCTCCATGGAGGTCGCCGCCAGGGATGGAAATCCGATCACGTCCCCCACGGCATAGATATTGGGCTGTGAGGTCTGGAAAAAGGCGTTGACCGGAATGTGCTGCCGCTGGTTGAATTCGATTCCGATGTTCTCCAGCCCCAGATTTTCAGAATTTCCCGTGCGGCCGTTGGAATAGAGGAGGTAATCGCTTTTCAGTATCTTTCCCGATTCCAGGTGGGCATATACGTGGTTGTCGTCGTTTTCCACCGCCGTGAGCACCTCTCCCAGCCGAATCCGGATGCCGCTTTCCCGCATCAGGTAGGCCAGGGCATTGGAGATTTCCAGGTCCAGGAAATCCAGCAGCACTTGGCGGGGATTGACCAGGTTGATCTTCACCCCCAGGTTGGAAAAGATGGTGGCGTATTCGCAGCCGATCACCCCAGCGCCGATGATGGTCAGGGTCTTGGGGATCATGTCGATCTGGAGGATGGTGTCGCTGTCCCGGAGGCGGTCCTTGCTGAAATCGATGAAATCGGGGCGATAGGGCCGGCTCCCCGTGGCGATCAGGATATGATCGGTCTCGTACACATCCTCGGCGTTGTGATCCTGGGTCACCTGCACGTGGGTGGGGTCCACGATGCGGGCGCTGCCGATCCGGGTGACGATGTCGTTGCGGTTGAAGGAGGATTCCACCCGTTCCGACAGGGAGCCCACGGCGGCGTTCTTGCGGTGCATGAGCCGGTTTATGGTGAGGTTCTTGTCCAGCTTTACCGAAATGCCGTAGACCGTCCGTTTGTGCATCAGTTCCACGAATTTGACGGATTCGCGCAGCGTCTTGCTGGGAATTGTGCCGGTATGGATGCAATTTCCACCCATGCTCTCCTGACGTTCCACCACCATCACCCGCTTGCCCAGCTTGGCGGCCTGGATGGCCGCCTTTTCCCCGCTGGGACCGGAACCGATCACGATCAAATCGAATTTACTCACTAAACTCTCCTTGCCACGGAATGGGAGGCCTCACTGCAGCGGTGTTCAAGCGGCCGCCATGATCTCTTCGCAGATGTTCACGGCGGTTTCGATGGCTTCTACGCTGACGTCGAGATGGGTTACCGCACGGGCATTGGTTGGTCCCATTGTCCCCGCCAGCACCCCCCGCTCCTTCAGCCTGGCCACCAGCCCCGCCGTATCCAGCTTCGGGTGGATGCTGCGGAAGAAGACGATATTGGTCTGGGGCATGCCGTACACCATCTCGATCTGGCCGGTGGCCACCATCCCTTCCGCCAGCCGGCGGGCGTTCGCGTGATCATCGGCCAGCCGGGTCACGTTGTGCTCGAGGGCGTAGCGGGCGGCGGCGGCCAGGTATCCCGCCTGGCGCATGCCCCCACCAAACCTTTTGCGTATCCGCAGGCAACGGGCGATGAAATCGCGGGAACCAGCCACCACCGAGCCCACCGGGGCGCCCAGCCCCTTGGAAAAGCACAACGTGGTGGAAGCGAATGCCCCGGTGATCCGTTCCGGTTGTACGTCCAGCACTGCCGCTGCGTTCAGAACCCGGGCTCCGTCCAGGTGCATGGGCACGCCCTGCTCCCGGGCCGGGGCAGCCACCGCGGCGATCTGCTCCAGGGTAATCACGGTCCCGCCCACGATATTGGCAGTGTTCTCCACGCAGATCAGCGCCGTGGAGGGATAGTGGGGATTGTCCCCGCGGTAGATGGCCTCGGCCACCGCCTCCGCGGGCAGGGAACCATCGGGATTCCCCATGGTGCGGAACTGGATGCTGGAAAGGGCCGCGCCCGCGCCGCCCTCGGCCCGCACGATATGCGCCATTGGGTGGGCAATCACCTCGTCCCCGGGCCGGGTGTGGGCGTTGAGGGCGATCTGGTTGGCCATGGTGCCCGAAGGCACGAATAGCGCAGCTTCCTTGCCCAGCAGGGCCGCCGCCTCTTCCTGGAGGGCATTGACGTTGGGGTCTTCCCCGTAAACGTCATCCCCGACCTCGGCCGACATCATCGCCTCGAGCATGGCGGGGGCAGGTTTGGTGACAGTGTCGCTGCGCAGGTCGATCACCATCGCACGGCGGGAGCCATTGTTGCCTGTGGTGCTCATGGATTGCTATTCTCGGGGTAAATGGTGAGTGGATGGCGTGGCCGTCTGTCCGGCTATCGTCAAGCCACCAGTTTATCGGTGGGGGAATGGGGATGCAACCGGGTCGCGAATCTCTGACCGCCCTTCACTATTATCCAATTCGGGGCTCCGGGGAAGTACCTCACCCCCCCGCGCCTGGGGGCGCTCCTCCCCTCTCCACAGAGTGGCGAGGGGAACCGCGAACTTCAACGGCCTACCCCACCCCTGTACCATTTAACCTGCAATTCGGGTTAAGTAATGAGTACGGCCACCCTGCCGGGAGTTCCAACCTAACCCCTGCTCTGCTACGGGGCCAGGGGGTGAGGTTGCAGTTCCCGTTAGCATTTGCAGTACTTTGCTTCTTTGCGCGAGCCATTTGCAATTCCCATCCGCGTTCATCCGCGTTTATCGGCGGTTCCCCTTGCCGTTGCATTTGCAGTTCTTTGCGCCTTGGCGTCTTTGCGCGGGCCTTTCGCAGTTCAAATTACTTTTCATCCGCGGTTTTCCTTTCCACTCCCAGCCGGGACCCGTACTATCCCTTTCGGGGAACCGGAGGAGAATCCGGGCTGCGAGGGGAAGTCCTATTCATCCGAAGTGGTCATGATCGAACGCGAAATTCTACTCCATGCCACGGTGGCATTGTTGCTGCTCGGCGCCCTGTATCATTTGCCCTCCATGGGCCGGAAATTTGGGAAATGGGGTTTTTTCCTCATGGCGGCAGGGAGCCTGTTGCCCTTGCTGGACCCCCTGCTGCTTCATCTATTCTTCCCCGGCCGGATCGAGGTGCTAATGCGGTATCCGCAGGTGGGGGCGCCGTTGAACGGTCTGCTTCTGGTGGCTGCCGTGATGGCGCTGGCCGCATTTTTAATCCCCCCGGGACGCGCCCTGCGGGTGGGCGCCGGATTGGCCGCGGGGTACCTGCTGCACATGGCCTTGACCCTGCTCACGCCGGTGGGCGTTCCCCTCCTGGCGCCGTTTTCCCACCTGCGGGTGTCTCTGCCCCTGTTTCCCGTGGGGCACCTGCCGCTGCTGGCGGTACTGCTCCTGGCGGTGATACTGCTGGAGACCCTGCCCCGGTGGCGGAGATGGGTCGCCCTGGTCACGTCCGTCCTGGCGGGATTGTATCTGCTCGCCGCACTGGCGCAGTACATCCGGATCACCCAGCTTGCGGCGGAACTGAAAGATGGTGAGAGCGAGATTAATATCTACCCGGATGGCTCCTGGTTGCTGTCCTGGCAGGTCGTGGCGGAAAATCGGGAGGGATACCGAATCGCCCGTTACCGATGGGGAATGGAGCGCATCGAGGAGCCGCGATATTTCGGGCGCTGGAACGATCAGGCCCTGTTTCTCAAATTGTCGGGCGATCCCGTCGTCCATCGTTTTTATTCCGGAATCTTCCGCCATCCCGTCGTGAATCTGGACCGGACGGGATCCCAAATCACCCTGCTCATGCAGGAACTGGAGGACCTGAGCCCGCTCGTTCCCGGGCCGACATTTTATCTGGAGAGCGATCTCAATGGCCGCAACCGATTCTATCAACTGCAGCGATTCAATTGAGGTTCGCGGGAAACTTCACGACCATATCCGCATATTCGCGGTTTCGGAAGGAATCCGTTGAACGCGCTCCTTTGGCAACCCCCGGGGCGGTCCGGACGTTAAACCATGGAAAGGCGTGACGGCGATCGGGCAACCGATGATTTTGCCCCATGGAACCCGCGAATCCCGCGCCCATCCGCCCCTGCGCC
>CAZOXD010000018.1:21780-26728 GCA_964583525.1 uncultured Pseudomonadota bacterium | reverse complement strand
GCGCCAAACCCGTGAACCCGGTCCCCGGTTGAATAGGCCCATCATGGATGTTGAAAAAGATCCCACCTTCGCGCTTGTGCTTTCCGGCGGGGGAGCGAGGGGAGCCTACGAGGCCGGTGTGATCTATTATCTGCGCACCCGCATGCCCAAGGAGATTGCCGGGAGCACCCTGTTCAAGATTTATTGCGGCACCAGCGTCGGCGCCATCAACTGCGCCCACATGGCTTCCACGGCGGCGGATCCCCTCTATCAGGGGGCCATGATGAAAAACCTCTGGGAAAACCTGCGCCCCGAACACATCTACAATGCGGATATCCGGGCGTTGTCCGGCTTTCTGGTCAAATCCGGTTTTTTCATGGCCACCAACTTTTTTGGCCTGAACAAAATGCTCGGCCATCCGGACGCGGAACAGGCCTTCCCGTTCCGTTCCGTGCTGGATACGACCCCCTTCCTCACCTTCATGCGGCGCAATATTTCCTGGTATCAGATGCATCGCAATATTGAGCGTGGCCTGATCGATGGAGTGACCATCTCCACCAGCCATATCTATACGGGCCGGCTGGCCCTGTTCGTGGAAAAGCACCCGGATGTGGTCTATTCCACGGGCGGATTCGACCCGGTGTTTTGCTCCCTTTCCCCCAAGCACGTGCTGGCTTCCGCCTCTATTCCCATCGTATTTCCGGTGATCCGGATCAACCGGCAGTATTATGGCGACGGGGGAATCCGCCAGAATACCCCCATGAGTCCGGGCATACATCTGGGGGCGAACCGTCTGCTGGTGATTACCCTGCGTAGCGAGGGAGGGCCCGGAGCCACCACCAGCCCGCCTCCAAAACGCATTGAAGTGGAACCGGCTATCAGCAATATCCTCGGGTTGGTGCTGAACACCATCTTTCTGGATAAGTTGGACTACGACCTGGACCAGATGCGGCGCATCAATTACCTGCTCAAGGATATGCAAAATGAATTCGGGGAGGATGCGCTGGACCGGATCAACGCCTCCCGCATCCAAAAGCGGGTCGCCAACAAGGAGTTGACGAAGATTCGCCCGGTGATTCCCTTCGTCCTGTCACCCAGCGAGGACATCGGTCATATCGCTTCCGATATTTTCAATAAGGTTGTGGCCCAGAGGGACACCCTCAACCCTGTCCATAAATTCTTCGCGAATGTGGTGCAGTCGGAGGGAGACAATGATTTCATCAGTTATCTGTTCTTCGAACCGGAATATATCAAGACCCTGATCCAATTGGGATTTGAGGATTCCCAGCGGGAACACGACCGGCTGGTCAATTTCTTTTCCAACCAGCCCCTGAATTTTCCCCTTACCGCCTCAGGCGATCCGTCCGATTTCTCCGATTCTACCGATTCTTCTGTGGGGGCCGATCCCGGGGATTCAACTCCCGAAGAGGGGGATTAGCGCCCGTCCCTCGCGGTAATACCCATGCCGGACAAGCCTGTCCGGCATGGCATAGCAGCCCCCGGAACGGACAAGCCTGTCCGTTCCGTCATAACAGCCCCATGCCGGACAAGCCTGTCCGGCACGGCATAGCAGCCCCCGGGAGCCCGCATCGGATTCGGCGGGCAATTGACTTACCGGCCAACCCGGGGGAGCCTGAACTCGGTTATCCCAGGGACGGGCAGGCTTGCCCGTCCCGTCATAACCACCCCCTGCCGGACAAGCCTGTCCGGCAGGGCATAGCAGCCCCGTACCGGACAAGCGTGTCCGGCACGGCATAGCAGCCCCGGATCAAGTATTCCCTAAGTACTTCACGTCAGAAGTCCGCGTATTACGGTTTGATTGCAATCACGATGAATAACAATGAGACAATCTGGAAACTTCTGACGCGAAGTTCTGCCATCAAGCACTAGAGAAATCCCATGGACCTCATGAAGATGGAAGCCGGATTCCGCCTGGTGTTGGAAGGGCTGGGCGTCGATGGAGATCATCCCCAACTGCTGGACACCCCCGCCCGCACCGCCAAGGCCTGGGCCGGGGAACTCTGCGCCGGATACGGCGAGCCGGCAGTGGAGATGGAGGTCTTTCCCGTGGAGGAGGGCTCCCAGGGAGGGCTGGTGGCCCTGAGCCGGATTCCCGTCAAATCCGTCTGCGCCCACCATCTGCTCCCCTTCCAGGGGGAAGCCACCGTGGCCTACATTCCCGGAGACCATATCTGCGGCCTCTCCAGGCTGTCGCGGGTGGTCAACCACTTCGCCCGCCGATTGCAAATGCAGGAAACTCTCACCCACCAGATTGCCCGGTACCTGGAGGAGAACCTGCAACCCATCGGCGTGGGCGTGGTCATTCGGGCGGAGCATTTCTGCATGCAACTGCGGGGGGTCAACCATCCCGGCATCATGACCACCTCCTCCATGCTGGGGGCATTGCAGGACGATCCCACCCTGCGGGCCGAGTTTCTGGCCGTCGCCTCCCAACCGGACATCCCCGGGCCGGACAGACATTTCCGTCCCTAGATCTTCCCCGGGCCGGACAGGCATGCCCGTCCTCCTATCATCCCCGGGCCGGACAGGCGTGCCCGTCCTCCTATCATCCCCGTGACGGACAGGCGTGTCCGGCTCGGCATAATCTCCCGTGACGGACAGGCGTGTCCGGCTCGGCATAATCTCCCGTGACGGACAGGCGTGTCCGGCTCGGCATAATAGCCCATCCGGGACGCGCTGAGAATTACTCCGGCTCGTTCCCCGTTCCGGGCTTCTTGTCCCAGTTATTGTGGCGGGCCACGGATTCCATGGCCTCCTTGCGGGCTTTCAGCAGCCGTTCCCCGTTTTGGATGCTTCTCAGGAAGCGGTTGATCCATTCGTCGATGCGGGGGTGGTGAAATTCCACCGCCTTCCAATGGTCGTAATATTTCTGCTTCCGCTCAAGGCTGGCCCAAAAGTAGGGGTTGCTGCGGGTGAAGGCGGCGTAATCCACCGAAATCTCCCTGCGCAGTTGGTAATAGCGGAGGAACCACTTCTCCACTTGCTCCCGCTGCCGGGTCAGGCGCTTGCGCAGGGCTGCCAATGCCTCCTCCACCTGGCCGATTTCCCGGCGGTTTTCCCGGCGATTTTCTCGGCGGTTTTCTCGGCGGTTTTCTTCTGTGGGCGGGCCCCGGGGGGGGCGGCTGCGCAGGGCGTCCAGCCGGGCTTCCCGGGCCACCACATCCGCCTGAAGGGACTCTACATGTTGCACCCCTTGTTGCAGGGACTCGAACACCTCCCGGGCCTCGTTCACCTTGTACTGGTGGGGAGGCGGGTCGGGGAAGCGGTACCCGAAGTCGATCTTGTAGGCGCGCTCCCAGCGTTGCAGGTCGTGCGCCTTTCCGGGGAAGATCAGTGTGCCTTCGAAGCCGGTGAACTTGTTCTCCCCCTCCTCGTATTTCCCGCCGATCAGCGCCAGGTAGGCTACCTTCCCGTCCCGGGTGGCCAGGGTATAGATGAAGTCGAAGGCGCGTTCGGGATGGCCCTGCAGATCGTGAGCGATGGTCAGCCACGACTCTTTGTTTCCATCCTCCCAGGTGATGAGCAGATACCCGTCGCCATAGGTTCGTTTCTCCAGGAACAGCCGCGCCTGGATCGTCCTGGGCTGCTGCTCGCGCAACCCGGGGCGCATGCTGACACCGGTTCCGGACAGGGCTTCTTCCGGTTCCTGGCCCTCCGAATCCCCGGGCCGGGGACGCACCTGGAACGGCAGATCCTTCCCGGATTGCGCCGGGTATTGGGCCCGGGTCTGGGCCACGATCAGGGAAAGCTGCGCCGTGAGCCACGGGGGCATCCCCCGGGGGCCTTCGGTGAGGGCGGGGCCCGCGCATCCCGCAGAGAAGAGCACCGTGATGATGACGGTGAAGAGCACGGCAGGGAACACGGCAGGGAGTACGCGGAGGTGCAGGAGCCCGGTCATCCACCCCCACCAGGGCCGCCGGGGGGCTCTCCACGCTTTCCACGGAAAGGTTGCGCCCGCCCTGGCGTTACAGTGCCGGCGGTAGTGGTGGGTGCGGTGGAGTGTCATAGCCCTGTCCATTGCTGCCCTGTCCATTGCTTTCGCCTCTTTGTGTAAGATGCGTGTCAGGTGCGTGTCAGGTTCCGGTGCGCTCCGCATCGGCGGTCACCGGTGCTTAATGGCAGAACTTCGCGGCAGAAGTTAATGGTGCAACACATTGTTATAAATGATGGTTCTATTTTCCATAAATACGGGAACTTCAGCCGCGAAGTACCAGGCGCAGGTGTTCCCCACGGATTAGGGGGGCATGGGAAGCCAGCAATTCGGCAGGCTGGCCTTCCAGGGAACGCTCCAGGTTGAGATGGATGCCGCGGCCGAATTCCCGGGATCCAAGCTCGGGATAGAGCCGCAGCAGGTACACCAGCAGCTCCCCCGCCTTGTCCGCATGGAGCGCGGCATAGCCCCGCAGGGGGTGCGCCTCGGACTCCTGTGCCTCGAACCTCTGCGCCTCGAACTGCACGGAAACCTCGGCCGCACCGGGGGAGCCGATCCCCTCCGCCAACAGGGCCGCCCGGTAGGCCTCCGGGGTATCCACGTCCGTCATGGGATGGGGCCCCTTCCCATCCGCCTCGATGGTGAGGATTTCCGTGGGCTCTCCCTCCCGCAGGAAGATGGGGCGGCGGCGTCCCTCGGCCACCAGGCTTTCCAGCTTGGGGAGAATCTCCAGGTCGTAGGCCGCGGTGAGGGCATTGGCGAAACCCTCATGCTCGTACATGCAGGCCCGCTTGCCGGCGAGCCCATCCACCAGCCGCGCCAGATGAGCGGGCGTCATGAAGGGCATGTCCACCGGCATCACCACAACGGTGCGGCAGCGTTCCTTGAGGGCCCGGAAGCCCTCCAGCAATCCCCACAGCGGCCCCTGTTCCCCCACGCCGTCGGAGACCGCCGTCACGCCGGGAGGCAGGGTGGTCACGCCAATCGAGGGACGGGCAAGCCTGCCCGGCCCGGGGA
>CAZOXD010000018.1:18276-21680 GCA_964583525.1 uncultured Pseudomonadota bacterium | reverse complement strand
GAGGGACGGGCAAGCCTGCCCGGCCCGGGGATTACAGAGGGACGGGCAAGCTTGTCCGGCCCGGGGGCTGTTATCCCCTGCCGGACAGGCTTGTCCGGCAGGGGACTAGAAAACAAGGACCGGGCGTCCTCCCCCGCGGCCAGGGAAATCACCACCGGATCGGCCACCTCCCGCATCCGCTCCAGCACGCGCTCCAGCAGGGGTCCGCCGGGAAAGCGCAACCCTTCCTTGGGGTGGCCCATCCGGCTGGAACGCCCGCCGCAGAGGATCAGTCCTCCGCAGCCCTCGCGCCTGTGTTCGGATGGATCGTTCATTCTGATGTATTCCCCGGGCCGGACAGGCGTGTCCGTCCCTCTCCGGGGCGGGATTTCGCGAAATTGACGACGATCTCGAATTCCTGCTTCGTCGCCGGTTGAATGGAGAGACGTTGACCCTTCCTGAGCACGAGCATCTCTTCCAGGCCCGGCAGGGCGCGCAGGTCGGCCAGGGTCACCGTTCCGGGGAACCTGGATTCGAATTCCAGGTCCACCATCACCCAACGCGGGTTGTCCTCGCTGCTCTTGGGGTCGAAGTATTTGCTGTCCGGATCCCAGCAGGTGTGATCGGGATAGGCCTCCCGGGCCACGGTGGCCGTGCCCACTACGCCGGTGATCTCGGTGCTGGAATGATAGAACAGCACCCGGTCGCCCTTTTTCATGTCGTCGCGCATGTGGTTGCGGGCCTGATAGTTGCGGATGCCATCCCAATGATCCGTACCGGCCTCCTTCAGATCGTCGATGGAATAGGCGGAAGGTTCGGATTTCATCAGCCAGTACCGCATGGGTTTCCTTGTCTCCTTGCCTGGAAATTCTCCCACGCCTGCCGGGAAGAGAGGGGCGGTACCGATTCCTGTGCCGTTACCTGTGCCGCTTCCAGGAACACCCCGATGGCAACTCCGGTATCTTCCCTTGCTATAAGGGAGTTGTCTGCCGCCCGCAAGCACTTTGGGGTGGAACCCTCGCCCGGATGTGACCGCCTACCAGGCCGTGTATCCCCCGTCGATCAACAGGTCCGCCCCGGTCATGAAGGACGAATCGCCGCTGGCCAGGAACACCGCCCCCCTGGCGATCTCTTCGGGTTCTCCCAGCCTGCCCATGGGGTGCATGGGTCCCCACTCCTTTTGGGCGGATTCCAGGCTGCCGAAGCGCTGGGCCAGCCGATTGGTGGCGATCCCCCCGGGAGAGAGGGTGTTGACCCGGATCGCATCGCCGCAGTGGTCGAGGGCCATTCCCTTGGCCAGTTGTAAAAGCGCCCCCTTGGTAGTGCAGTAGGCGGCCTGGCCGGCATAGGCCACACGCCCCATCTGGGAGGCCATCAGGATGATGCTTCCTCCACCGCCGGCCCGCATGAAGGGCAGGGCGTACTTGCACATCAGGAAGGCGCCGGTCAGGTTCACCGACAATGCCCGCTGCCAATCCTCCAGGCTCAGCTCCTCCACCGTGGCCAGGGGCGTCAGGACGGCCGCGTTGCAGACCAGGATGTGCAGGCCGCCCGTTTCCGCGATCGTGGATTCCGCAGCCGTGAATTCCACAGCGGCCCTGGCCTGATCCGGGTCGCTCACGTCGCAGCGGACGGCCAGGGCGTGGCCGCCGGATGCCGTGATGCCGGCCGCCACTGCCTGGGCGCTTTCCAGGGAGATGTCCGCGCAGACCACAATGGCGGATTCCGCGGCGAAGGCCTCCGCGACGGCCTGCCCGATGCCCGTCCCCGCACCGGTAATCAGGGCCGTGCGCCCGGCGAGTTTTCCGGGGGTGTTCTGGCTGCTCTCTGCACTCATTGGGAGACCTCCATGTGGAAGATGGCTAATGCTTAATGGCGGAACTTCGGATGATCCGGCAACCGCCGGATCGATACTCCCCGGGCCGGACAAGCGTGTCCGTCCCTCTATTCTCACCCTGCCGGACAAGCCTGTCCGGCAGGGCATAGCTGCACCTGTTACCCCCCAGCGCCCCGCAGCAGGGCTGTGCCGATTTCTGTGCCGATTTATGTGGCAATTCCCGTGACGATTGCTGTGACGATTCCAGCAGCCAGCAGCAGGGCTGCAATCCACCCCCCTTGGCGGCGCAAGGTCTGGCCCGGGGGCAGCAGGGATCGAGCGGGCACGCATTCCGTCTCCCCAGCCTTCCCAGCTGCTGTGCCCGCCGCCCGTGCATGGCCCGCATCGTCCGCGGAGCTCCAAGCCAGGGCGGTATCGGCCAACAGCCGGATCAGCCCGGGATGATTTTCCACCGCCCGCACCAGGCAGGGTTCCATCCCGCAACTGCGGGCCAGGGCGAAGTAGGTCACCCCGATTTCGTAGAGGGTCTCGATGTGATCGCTGGTGAAGCTGATGGGGAGGAAGACCAAGCGCCGCACACCCTCCGCGGCCAGTTGCGGGATGATCTCGTCCGTATAGGGCCGCAGCCACTCGGCGGGGCCCACCCGGCTCTGGTAGGCGATTTCGATCCGCCATTCGGGAAACGATTCCCGCAGCGCGGAAACCGTGTCCTCGATCTGATCGCGGTAGGGATCCCCCCGCTTCACGTAGGCTCGGGGCAGGCCATGGGCCGAGCAGAGGATTACCGTTTCCTCCGGTGGCGGGCGATGGGCGGCCAGGCATTCCTCCAGGCGGGCGGACAGGGCTTCCAGATACCCTGGATGCCGGGGATAGGCGGCCAGGGCCGTCACCTCGCCTCGCCACCCGGCGGCATCCAGGGCGTCCAGCAACTGTTCGATGGACGACCCGGTGGTGGCGTAACTGAAGTGGGGATAGAGTGGCAGCGCCAGCAAGGCGCCGATTGCGCCGGCATCGTTTCCTTTCCCCCCGGGACGGACAAGCCTGTCCGGCCCTCGATCCGCTGCGATTTCCCGGGCCACGGCTTCGGTATACCCCCGCAGGTAGCGGTGAACGGTATAGACCGGCAGGCTATAATTCCCGGGACGGACAAGCTTGTCCGTCCCTTCCCGCAACTTTTCCCGCAGAGAATCGGCGATGGCAGCGGTTGCGTCGACGATGGGAGACTTTCCGCCGATCTCCCCGTATTGCCGCGCCACTTCCGGCGAGCGCCGCCGGGCGATTCTCTGCGCCAGAACATTCTGCGCCCAGCGGGGCATGGGCAGTTGCAGCGTATTGGGATCGCTCAGGATCTCATGGAGGAATCCGGGCACCTCCTCCAGGGTGCGGGGCCCACCGAAGTTCAGCAGCACTACCCCCAGCTTCGGGAAAGGCTGGGGGGATCGAGGGCCGGACAGGCGTGTCCGTCCCGGGGATGAGGGATGCCCAATCTGATCCCCGGAGGCGATTCGAGAGGGCTGGAGAATCGAGGGACGGACAGGCGTGTCCGGCCCGGAGATGACCGAGGGACGGACAGGCGTGTCCGGCCCGG
>CAZOXD010000018.1:12700-18176 GCA_964583525.1 uncultured Pseudomonadota bacterium | reverse complement strand
ACAGGCGTGTCCGGCCCGGAGATGACCGAGGGACGGACAGGCGTGTCCGGCCCGGAGATGACCGAGGGACGGACAGGCGTGTCCGGCCCGGGGGGAGGGGAGTTTGAACCTTTTTCGCCGGTTGCGGTCATAGAGGATATGGATGCAATCAGGGTTGAAATCGGTTAGGATTCACCAGCTACGGAAACATGCTTTCAGCACCTTCATTCAATCAGGGATCGAAAGGCAGGGCTCTCTCCCGGTGGAAGGCCCTGATCCCGAACCTGAATCAATCTGGAATCGAGCATTCTCGCATCATGGCATCCTTTCGGACACCGAGCATACGGTCCCTGGTTGGAGGGTTCAACCTGTTGCTGGTGGGAGCGATTTCCTACAGCTCCACCGTGGTCGGCATGGGTGCGCTGGAACGCTCCCTGGAAGCGAACATGCCGGCCATCACCGTTCAGGGGCAGGCCAAGGCCGCCAACGTGCGCCGGAGACGCATCTCCAAGGGGGAATTCCAAACCATCCTGGATACCAACATGTTCAAGGTCCGCCGTTCCCAGGCCAAAGCGCCGGCGGGACCCGCCAACGGAAACCAGGGGCCCGCCCTGGAGCAGGCGCCTCCCAACCTGGAATTGACCCTGAACGGCACCTTGATCATGGGCCGGGTTTCCTTCGCCATGGTAGCCGATGCCAACGGCCGCAACGAGAAGGTCTATAGCCTGCTCGATTGCCTCCCCGCCGATGATTCCCACCCCAACAAGGCCTGCAATTCCTCCCAAGGCAAGCTGATGGCCGTGAAGCGGGCCAGCATCGAGGTTCAGTACCAGAACCAGCGGTTTACGGTGCTCCTTACGGAGAAGGGCCCGCCTTCCGGCGGTGCCTCAAGACGCAATGTGGCCCGCAACCAGCCGGCACGCAGGGCGGCCAACCGCCCCGGCTTGAAAGGAGGTGGGGCGCCGTTTCCCATCACGCGCAATGGAAACGTGCTGGAAGTGCGGGTGCCCCAGGACGAGGTCGCCAAGGCCTTCGAGAACTTTAGCGACGTGCTGAAGCAGGCCCGGGTGGTGCCCTTCACCGGGGCTGACGGGTCGGGATTCCAGATCCGCAGCATTCGCCCCGGGAGCATATTCCAGCGCATCGGGCTGCACAACTTCGACGTGATCAAGGCGGTCAATGGCGAACCCATCACCACCGCCGATCAGGCCCTGCGGATGATGACCATGTTCCGCAACGAGAAGGAGATCGTCCTGGATCTGCAGCGCCGCAAGGAATCCCTCAAGCTCAATTACATCATCGAATAGTGGCCCTCGTGTTGCTAGCGGCCATGCGATCCCTGTCCGGGTACCGTGCGCGGGGTTCGGACAGGAGCGCCCGTGCGCGAGGCATGGGCGTTGCCTGAGTTCGTTTCCTCCTCCTCCTCCATCCCTTCCAGGCGCTCCATTTCCGCCAGGGCGCGCTGGGCGTAAAAAGTCTTGCGCGCCTTGCGGTTCATGCGGCCCGGAGGCGGATCCAGGAGACCGAAGGAGGCGTTCATGGGTTGGAAGCGGTGCGGGGGTGACTCCAGTAGATAGCGTACCAGGGCCCCCGTCATGGTGGCCGGGGACGGGCGGGGCGCGCCGGTCCCGCGCAAATGGGCCGCGGCCCGCCGGGCGGCGTAAAGGCCCATGGCGGTGGATTCCATGTACCCTTCCACGCCCGTGATTTGCCCCGCGAAATACAGCCGCCGGCCCGGTTCGAGCCCCGTTCCGCCTCCCTTTCCGCTCTTGTGCGCATCCTCCCCGGTAACATTTCCCTTCAACGCCAGGTCCGCGTCCAGCAGGGCTGGTGCGTTGAGGAAGGTATTGCGGTGCAGGGAACCCAACCGGGCGAACTCCGCATGTTCGAGGCCCGGAATGGTGCGCAGGACGCGCCGTTGTTCCGGCCAGGTCATCTTGGTTTGAAATCCCACCATGCCGTAGAGGCTGCCCCTGCGGTCTTCCTGCCGCAGTTGCACCACCGCGAAGGGATCGCGGCCCGTGCGGGGGTCGGGCAGGCCCACCGGCTTCATGGGCCCGAAGGCCAGCGTCAGCGCGCCCCGCTCCGCCATTACCTCGATGGGCAGGCATCCCTCGAAGGGGCGCAGGGATTCGAAGGCGTGGAAGGGCACCGTTTCCGCCTCCCGCACTTGCTGGATCAACGCATGGTACTGAGCCTCGTCCAGGGGGCAGTTGAGGTAATCCGCCCCCCCCTTGCCGTATCGGGAAGCGGCGTAGACGACCTCCCGGTCGATGGAGTCGGCGATGATCACCGGGGCGATGGCGTCGTGGAAATACAGCCAGTGGTCTCCGGTGTAGCGCCGCAGTTCCTCGCTCAGCGCGGGGGAGGTGAGAGGACCGCTGGCAACGATCACCGCGCGGTGGGAGGCGAGCAGCGCATCCAATGAAGTGGCTTCCTCGCGCCGCAACCGGATGCGGGGGTGCGCCTCCAGCCGTTCGGTGATCCGCCTTGCGAAGCGCACCCGGTCCACCGCCAGGGCCTGTCCCGCGGGCACGGCCGTTTCCTCCGCCACCTGCAGGATCAGGGAGCCTTGCAGAGCGAGCTCCGCCTTGAGGAGCCCATGGGCGTTTTCCGGATTGCGGCTCTTGAAGGAATTTGAGCAGACGAGTTCCGCGCAATCCCCCGTCTGGTGCGCTTCGGTATTGCGGGCTGGGCGCATTTCGTACAGGACGGTGGAAATTCCTCGCTCGGCCAGTTGCCAGGCAGCCTCGCTTCCGGCAAATCCGGCTCCGATGATCGCGGTTTCTGCCCCCATTTCTGCGTCCAATTCTGCGCTCATTTCCATTCTTCCCTCGTTGGAGGTGTTGCACCGCTCGCGCCGCCCACAGCTTGCTCTCCGCCGTTGCAAAACGGGGAACTCATCCTTTTCCCGGAAATTCCGATACATTGGATAGTAAGGGAATTCCATGGCAGCGGGGAACACGATTCCTCGATACTCAATGTACCCCGGCTGGGCGGCGCATCCAAGCCGTCCGGCGGGGGTGCCCGTAAATGCGGCGGGGATCATCCATGTCCACCGGGAAGGAATTGGAAACTGCGATCCTGGAGAGCCTGTCCACTCCGTTGTTGCTGGTGGATGCGCACTGCGTCGTCACCCAGGGCAATGGGGCGGCGGGTAACTTCTGGCGCCTTCCGGCAGACCGGTTGACCGGTCAGGGCGTGGTACGGCTCTTCGGAGGGGACGAGCGGGTCTCCCGCGCCGTCACCCGGGCTATCGCCGAGGAAGCCCCGTCCACCATCGAACGGGTGCGGGTGGGAGAGGGAAGCGATCGGGCCACTATACTGCGGATGCAGGTGGACCCGGTTACCCTGCCGGGAAAATTGGCCGAAACGGCCTTGATCGCCTTCTGGGACGAAACGCACCGGGAACGGTTGGAAGCGGCTTCCAGGGAAGCGGAATTGATGGAGTCCATTGGCGTGATGGTCCGCCGGCTGGCCCACGAACTGCAAAATCCCCTCAGCGGAATGAAGGGCGCCACGCAGTTGCTGGCGCGGCGGCTGGGGGTGCAATCCGCCCATGGAGAATACCTGCGCGTGATTCTCAAGGAAATGGAGCGCATGGAGCGGCTGGTATCGACTCTGTTGTCCTACGGAACCGAACCACCTTTGCATCGTTCCACCTTCAATCTTCATGAATTGCTGGACGAAATACTCTGGTTCGTTTCCAATTCCGGCGCCGAGGTAAAGCTGGAGCGGGATTACGATCCCTCTTTGCCGGACCTCTCCGCGGACCGGGACCGGATGCAACAGGTTTTCCTGAACCTGATCCGCAATGCCATGGAGGCCGGACCCCCGGTGGAACACATCCGCCTCCGCACCGGCATGGCGGGGCCTTGGCAGGAAAGCGGCAATCTTCCCGACCCGGCCGGGACCTATTTTACGATCGAAGTGGAGGACGACGGAGGGGGAATCGCGCCGGAGGATCGGGACAAATTGTTCACGCCCTTCTTCACCACCAAGAAAACGGGGAGTGGATTGGGATTGGCGATCAGTTATCAGATTGTCCGTGCGCACGATGGATATTTGCGCCATCGTCCAGCGGAGGATGAGACCGGTTCGGTCTTCACCGTGCTTCTTCCCATGAAAATTGGGGAGGCGGGGCATACCGATTGAATGATCCTCGTAGGCAATTGGAATGGAAGCAGCATTCGAATAAGAAGATAAATGGGTTGTTATTTCTTAAAAAATGAACGCCTTGGCTGGATAATCATTTGACAGGAAAGTTATTCTATGGCACCAAAGTCAACCAGGATTTGGATTTTCCCCCAGGGAAGGGTGAACCGCTCAACCTGTGGAATGGGGATGAATAAGGTTCTTCTTCTACTTTCCCTCGTGGCATCATTGGGGGTATCGGGGTGTTGGCAAGGTGCGGACAGGGGGGATGTTCCAGCGCAATCCTATCAGAATGCCTTGAGCGCCATGGGAACGGAGAGCGGAGATCTCTTCGGGCAGATTCTCTTTCCTTCCGAATTCGCGCAGCATTCGATCCGATTTTCATTGGACAATCTGACCTTCGTCACCCAGCCGGATGGACGCTTTCTCGTCCAACGGATTCCGGTAGGAACCCACACTTTTCAGGTGCAGATCAAGGGTTATGAATCCGTCTTTCGTCCCCTCGAGGTATCGCAGAACAGCCAGGAGAAAATGAAGGTCTTCCGGCTGAAGGAGGCCCGGGGCTTGGTGACCGGACGGCTGGTGAAAGAGCGGGGCTCCTCGGCCGAGGGGATCGAGGTGCACCTGGAGCCGGATGGAGGTGTGATGCTCACCAACGGGGAGGGTGCATTTTCCTTCATCGGCATCAGAGCTGGCAAGCATGTGTTGAAAATCAGGGACCCCCTGTATTTCACAGGCAACAAGCATTTCAATTTGACCTCCAACGAAAAGCGGAACCTGGGAACAATCGAGGTATTCCGGCAATCCCGCCTCAACGGGAAAACGGCCAGTTATCAAGTGCCCTAGCAGTTCTCAAGTGCCATAGTGATTGCGGCCCTGTTTTGAGTTTCGCCCCCTTCCGCGTTTCCGCTTGAGTCCGGCGGATGGACGGCGCGGGTGTAATACTTGGCGATCCCCCCGAAGTTCTGCCATTCAGCACCAGTTCCTTCCCGGGAATTGCATCCTTTCCCCTTCATCCACTACAATTGGGTCCAGCCCGGTTACGGGGAGGTATCTTCCTGAATTCCGGTATTCACACCCAGCATCCACACTCCATTTCATGGATTGGCCATGGCCGAATTCAGCGCAGACCCGGTTGGCGCCAAGGCATTCAGGGCATCCGTTTTTCCGTTGGAAAAACTGCTGCGGCTGGCCACCACCGAGGAAATGCGGGGGATGGACCGCTTTGCCATCGAAACAGTGGGGCTCCCGGGCCGTTTACTGATGGAAAACGCCGCCCGGGCAGTGGCGGAGCGGGTGTCCGCCTTGCTGGAAAGTACATCCGTGGAAGGTACAGCGGCGG
>CAZOXD010000018.1:8444-12600 GCA_964583525.1 uncultured Pseudomonadota bacterium | reverse complement strand
GGAAGGTACAGCGGCGGGAGGAACAACGGGCGCGGTGGCCGTGTGTTGCGGCGCCGGAAACAACGGAGGCGACGGCTATGCCGTGGCCCGGTTGCTGGCCAACCGGGGCCATCCGGTGACGGTGGTGCGGCTCGGCGTCCCGGTCTTGGGCGATGCGCGGGAGAATGCGGAATCCTGGGAGCACTTCGGGACGACGTTGGATTGGGAAACCGATTCGCAGGCCGTCGGAAAACTCCTCGATACCACCGCAGTGATCGTGGATGCCCTCTTTGGCACCGGATTGACACGCGCAATCAAGGGAAAGCACGCGGCGTTGATTGACAGGATCAATGCCGCCTCCGGACATGCGGGACCCCATCCCGGAGCAGGAATTCCCGTGGTGGCGGTGGACATACCCTCGGGGGTCAATGGGGATACAGGGGCCGTGATGGGCACGGCGGTGCATTGCACCGACACCGTTTCCCTGCAAATGGGAAAACCCGGCTGCTACCAATTCCCGGGGGCGGGTCTGACCGGACGGGTGGAAGTGGTGGACATTTCCATCCCCGAGTCATGGGGAGAAAACAGTCCCGGCACCTACCTGCTCACCCGGGAGTTCGCGTCCGCATTGGCGCCCAACCGGCCGCCGGCCGGGCACAAAGGCACGTTCGGCCATCTGCTGGCGATCTGCGGATCGCGGGGGATGGGCGGCGCCGCCCTCCTGGCGGGTCTGGCGGCCCTGAAAACCGGCGCCGGACTGGTCACGGCGGGGGTTCCCGGCTCGCTTGTGGACCGCTTCCTGGCCAGCGCGCCGGAGTTGATGACCCTGGGGGACGGAACGAAGGATGGCGAGTTCTTTTCCGGGGAGCAGGCCGCCCTCATGCTGGAGGCGGCCGAATCCCGCGCCGCCGCCGTGCTGGGGTGCGGGCTGGGGCGCCGGGAGGAGACAGGGGCCTTCGTCCGGGAGATCACCGCAAAACTGGGCAAACCCCTGCTGCTGGATGCCGACAGCTTTTTTCACCTCGATCCCGGGCAATTGCAGGGGCGCACCGCACCCACGGTGATCACACCCCACCCCGGGGAGCTTTCCCGCCTGGCGAAATTGGATCCGGCGCAATTGGCTGCGGACCGCGTCGGTCACGCCCGGCGTCTCGCCCGGGAGTGGAACCTGGTGCTGGTGCTCAAGGGCGCGGCAACCGTGGTGGCTTCACCCGAGGGCGATGCGTTCATCAATCCCACCGGGGATCACGGGCTCGGCTCCGCGGGGACGGGCGATGTGCTCAGCGGAATCATCGGCAGCCTGCTCGCCCAGGGGCTGGCGCCGCTGCCGGCCTCCCTGTTGGGCGTCTACCTGCACGGTCTGGCCAGGGACTGCCAGGCCGCATCCATGACTGCGGCGTACTTCACCGCGACCGATCTGATCGCCGGGATCGACCTTGCGCTACGGAGATTACAGGAAAAATGATGGGAAAAGGGCCGGGCGGACACCGCCCCTGGCTGCCGCTCCCGATGGGATATCTGGAATGGGAAATGTCTGGAATTTCTGAAATTTCGTGGAGTTGAATTACCGAAGGCCGGATGCCGGAGAGGAGGCCCTCTCCGGAAAAGGACCGGAACCGTCTAACGCTTGGAGTATTGGTAGCGCTTGCGGGCCCCCGGCTGACCGGACTTCTTGCGCTCCACTTCCCGCGCATCGCGGGTCAGCAACCCGGCTCGTTTCAAGGTGGGGCGAATTTCCTCGTCGGGAAGCAGGGACAACGCGCGGGAAATCCCGTGACGGATGGCTCCGGCCTGGCCGGAAGAACCGCCCCCCTTCACATTGACCAGGATGTTGAAGCGGGAAAGGGAGTCCGTCAGTTCCAGAGGCTGGAGCACCAGATACCGGTTGGACTCGTCGCCAAAATAGTCTTCCAGGCTTTTCTTGTTGACGATGATTTGTCCGTTTCCCGGCCGGAGGTACACCCGGGCGATCGAGGTCTTCCGTTTTCCCGTGCCGTAGTATTGTTGGGGGGCTTGCATGGTGGTTCTTTCCTGAATGGATTTGGCGGTAACCGGGGTGGCTAGTGCTTCATGGTGGAACTTTGCGTCGGAAATTTCCTGTTTATCCCATTGTTATTGGTCATTATCGATATTGGTCATGATCGCGATCCAACCGTATTCCGCGCACTTCTGACGCGAAGTAGCAGGCGGGTTATCAGTAGGGAAGCGTATAATTCCTGGGCAACTGGGCCTGGTGGGGGTGCTCGTTCCCGCTGTAGATCTTGAGCTTATGAAGAATTTTGCGGTTCAGCGCGTTGCGGGGCATCATCCGCTTGATGGCCAAGCGCAACAATTCGGTGGGTTTTTCCCGCAGCAACCGTTCCGTCTGCACCGCTTTCAGCCCGCCAGGGTACCCCGTGTGGTGATAGTAATATTTGTCCTTCAATTTGGCGCCGGTCAACTTCACTTTTTCCGCGTTGACAATGATGACGAAATCACCGGTGTCCACATGCGGGGTGAAAATAGGCTTGTGCTTGCCGCGCAAGAGGGTGGCCACTTGGCTTGCGACCCGGCCCAGAGGCTTGTCCGCCGCGTCTATCAGCAACCATTCCGGTGCGTGAATGCCCCCCACTTTTACATCTTCCTTGCGAATGGATACGGTCTTCATTCTTGCTCTACGATTGTTCCGCCGATTGCTGGATGGGGTTGAGACCCGGCTTCCCTGCCGTTATAATGCCGTTATAATGGCCACTGGGATGGAGAGTCCGGATAAGACAATGCATGTAGATTTGTAAATAAGGCCTGCAGATTGGTAAATATGAATTTTCACCCCAGACTCAAGGTAAAGTCAAGCGAAAGGATTTCCGGTTGTGTCTCAGATTGGATATGTCATCCTGAACGGAGTGAAGGATTTACCTTGCCAAACCACGAGATGCTTCGCTTCGCTCAGCATGACGTGTGTATTTTCCCAATAGGAAATTCAAACCAAGAGACTACCGAATTCCCGGAAACTGAAATGATTTCTCCCTGCCGAAAGGCACACAAGGCAAGGCGCAATTGCATCCCATGATTTCCGCTCTTCGTGAAACCGCCCGGGTACCCTTCCCGTGGTTCCGTTTACGTCCATGTCCGATAGATTCATGGCCGATAGAACGGTTAGGTTCCTTCCGCCCGGGGAAGGCGGGAATGGCCATCGCGCTGCTGGTTCTGGGATTCCACTTGGCCGCGTTGATCCTTGCGCCGGGGGCCGTGGGACAGGAAGGGAAAACTGGAGACGATGAAGGGGCTTCCAAACCGATCCCGGAGCACATTCTCCAGATAATGGGTGAAGATCCTCTGGTACGGCTGGAGGCCATGAAGGTGTTGCGCCGCGATCCGGTGCGTTCCCGGGAAGAGTTGCTGGATACCATGCAACGGGACCCCCCGCCCCCCCGGCGCTGGCGCTCCATCATGAGCCTGGTGGAATTCGGGAAAATGGAGGATATCGCCCTGTTGCTGGAACTTCATGGCAAGAGCGCCGATCCATGGGAACGCCGCATGATCGAGGGGGTGGCGGCGGGGTTGTACACTCCGGGCTCCGCCAAAGAAGACCTTTCCACCATCGTCCAGGATTTCTCCTTCGTGCAGACCCAGGCGCCCAGGGAGATCCCGCGGGCCGACAAGGGAAAGTGGGTGCTCTCGCAATGGAGTTTCCATGTGTATCACCGTTCCTCCCTCCCCCTGTGGGTGATCAAAAAAGTCCTCCCCTTGCGGGGAGTGGCGTTCGGGGAGCGGGCGGAATTGGAAAAATCGCTGAAAAAAAAGTTCCGCCGCAAGGACTGGAAGGCCTACGGGCCCCTTTTGCGGGCCCCTATGGAACGAATCGAAAGCCAGGCCGTGGTGACCGGTTTGGCCCGGGTGCGCATATCCAACCCGCTGGAAAGGCCGGTCCTGGTGCGGGTGGGCCTGGACGCATGGTTCGGAGGGTTTCTCACCGCCCCGGAAAAGGCGCTGGTGTACGTGGAACCGGGCGGCGAATCCACCGTGGATGTGCCGGTGCAGCCGCTGGGGATTCCATGGGGCCCCCCCATCCGGCTCGATCTGCGCCTGATGGAAGTGAACCGGGGTCATATCCCCAGCTTCAACAAGCTGTATCTTCCCCTGGAACTGTAACCCGCCCCGCGCATACCGCTGGTCGATCCTGTCGTTCGGTCCCACC
>CAZOXD010000018.1:0-8344 GCA_964583525.1 uncultured Pseudomonadota bacterium | reverse complement strand
CTCCCGCGGAATGCCGGAAATCCGCTGCGATGCGCCCCGGCAGGCGGTCCGGCGTTGCGTCCCGGCGCTGCCCCCATATCCTGGATTATTCATGAATCCCCCTGCTGCAAGTGCCGTTGGCGCGCAATCTCTGGCCTTGCTCGCTCCTCGCCCCTTAACGTACTGTCAGTACGCCCGCGGGCCTCATCACTGCGCGAGGCCAGATCTCACGCGCCACCATCCCTTTCGCGGACGGGGGCTCATGAATAATCCAGGCTATGCGGCCCGTTGCTTGCATTTATTCACCGAAATACGTCCCGGGCCGCGCCTTGTGGCGAGCTGCGTGGACGGGTTTCATGCCGCCCCCCACCCGGGTGAGCCGGGCAGCGGGCGTTCATCAGCAACCGCCTTGAGGACAGGTCATGCAAGGAATATTCGACCGTCATATGCAATTGATCGCGAAATCGCTGGATTTTCGCGCCAAGCGCAATTCGATCCTGGCCTCCAACGTGGCCAATGTGGAAACTCCCGGGTTCAAGGCCAAGGATCTGGTGTTCGAGCGTTCCTTGGGGAAGGCGATGAAGGCCAGCATCCCTGGCCCGTTGAACGTCACCCACGCCCGTCACATGGATGGGAGGAATATTTTGCCGTTGCACATGGTAAAGCCGGAAATGATCCGCACTTCCAACCCCGTGGGCAACATCGATGGCAACTCCGTCGATCTGGAACGGGAAATGGTCAAGCTGGGTGAAAACCAGGTGGTTTACCAAGCCCTTGCCCAGATGATCTCCCACAAGTTTTCCCAGTTGCGCACCGCCATCCGTGAAGGAGAATTTTAATGAATTTTATTGATGCCATGGGCACCAGTTCCTCCGGTATGGCCGCGCAGCGCTTCCGGATGAACATCATCTCGGCCAACATCGCCAACGCCCAGACCACGCGGACTCCTGAGGGCGGCCCCTACCGCCGCAGGGACGTAATCTTCGGGGCGCTGCCCGCCCCGCGCACCTTCATGGAGGAGTTGCGCAGCCAGATCAAGGAGGTTGATCCCCTCCATGTCAAGGTGCTGGGCGTTGCCATCGACGAGCGGCCTCCGGTGTTGCGGTACAATCCGTCCCATCCCGATGCCAACGAGGAGGGATACGTGGCCATGCCCAACATCAATCCGATGGAGGAGATGGTAAATCTGATGCTGGCCAGCCGCTCCTACGAGGCCAACGTGGCGGCATTCAACGCCACCAAATCCATGGCCCTCAAGGCCCTGGAAATCGGAAAAGCATAGTGCGGAATAGAACGGCCTGAAACGGCAGGACCTTTGCATTCCTTTCCAATGCTGGAAGGAGTTGGTAAAAATTAAAGAGTGTGTTCCGCACGCCCAATGCATTCAAAGGGAAGAAGGTGCATTGAAATATCCCCGCCTGGGGATGAGGAAGCGTCATGAAGGATTTCAACATCGGAAAAGTCAAACCGGCCGGCGATCTCCGGATTGCCGAAAAACCGGTGCGCAAGGAGAAGGGCGCTGTTTCGTCCTTCGACCTGGAAGTGAAATCCGCGTTGAGCAAGACCAGGGAAGTGGCAGCCCGCTCCGACAGCCTTCCCGCCGGAAAAGTCGATTCCGAATCGATCCAGGAGCGGCTGAAGACGGAGACCGAGTACTTCAACAAGTTGATGGAAGCGAAAATGGAATTTCAAAAGCTCTTCCGCGATATGAACATCAAGAAATCCTAGCTGGAAATAACCCAAGGATAAGGATATCGCCGTCATGGATATGAACAACGCTTCTTCGATCGCAATCGATTCGATCCGGATGCAAAATCCGGGGCAGCGAACCGGTTCCAGCCAGACCCTGGTCAGCGAGGTGTCCGACACCTTTTCCCGGCTCTTTCAGGAGGTGAACCGGCTGCAATTGCAGGCGGACAATAAAATCGAGGAATTCGCCACCTCCAAGGAAAAAGACGTTCATGGCACTATGATCGCTTTGCAAAAGGCGGATTTGTCCTTGCGCCTATTCATGCAGGTGCGCTCCAAGCTGACGAGCGCGTATCAGGAAGTGATGCGCATGCAATTGTAGGTGCTGCAACCGCGAGGCCGGCGGATTCCGGCCAGTTGCTCCATCCGCGCTGATTTTGCTTTCCCCCGCTCTATTTCTTCGGGCGGGAATGATTTTTGCTTTCCTTTTCCATTACCCAGAGCGGTGCAGTACTCAAACGATGAAGCACACAAACGACTGTCAGGCCGACAAGGATGTACCGGCCGATTTGCTCGCGATATCGCGGCTGTGACAAACTCATCATCGGCGTAACCATTTCGCAGGATGCGATCTGCCGATGATTGGCAATGAATGGATTCTAGACGCAGGAGTTTGACATCCAATGGCCGAGGAACGCGCAAATGCAATCCGGGAGGTAAGCTCCCAGTTTCAATCCTTTTTTTCCGACCTGCCCCTGGCCCGCAAGGCCATCATCTTCGCGGTCATCGCCATCGTCATGGCGGGGTTGGCCTCGTTGATCTACGTCTCCAACCGGGAAGCCTGGACACCCCTGTATTCCAATATCAGCAACGAGGACACCGCCCTCATCCAGGAAAAGCTGGAAAAGAACCAGGTGCCAAGCCTGATCGGTCCCGGCGGCACTTCCATCCTGGTGCCCACCTCCCGGGCGGACGAGGCACGGATCGTCCTGGCCCGCGAACGGGTGACCCTGGGAGGAGGATTGGGCTTCGCCGATCTATTCGTCGGCACCAGTGGTATCGGAGAGACGGAATTCCAGCAGCAAGTCAAGTTCCGTATTGCACTGGAGGGCGAGTTGGCCCGTCTGATCTCCAAGCTGAAGAGCGTCCGCTCGGCCAAGGTGACCCTGGCCCTGCCCAAGAAGAGCCTCTTCCTGGAGAAGGAGAAAAATCCCACCGCGGCGGTGGTGATCAATTTGAGCACAGGGGCCACCATGGGCCGCAATCAGGTGATGACCATCGCGCATCTGGTGGCCAACAGCGTGGAGGGCATGACCAAGGAAAACGTGGTGGTGGTGGACCAAAGCGGCAAGTTGCTCTCCAAGGGAATCGGGGAGGGGGATATCCAGAGCAATTTCCAGGATCAATTCGCCTTCAAGCGCAACATTGAACGCATCCTGGAAGCCAAGATTCTGGCCCAGTTGGAACCCGTGGTGGGGAGAGATCGGGTCAAGCCCAGCGTTTCCGCGGAGTTGACCTTCGACAAGGTGGTCACCAAGGAGGAAATCTTCGATCCAGACGGCACCGTAGTACGTTCGGAGCAGACCACCACGGAAAAATCCACCGGCACCCGCTCCATCCCGGTGGGAATTCCCGGGGTCGCCTCCAACCTGCCTGAAACCCAGGCCGGCGCCAGCGAGGTGGCCAATGTTTCCCAGATTGAGAAATCCAACCAGGTGCGCAACTTCGAAACCAGCGTCAAGCGCGTGGTCAGCGAGCCTTCCGTGGGCGCCGTGACGCGCCTCAGCGTTTCGGTGTTGATCGATGGGAAATACCGCCCGGTCACCGACCCGGAAAGCGGAGCTATTCTCACCACCCAGTGGAAAGAGTGGACCACTGAGGAAAAGAAGGAAATCGAGCGGATGATCAAGGCGTCCGTCGGCTTCAACGCGAAGCGCGGCGATACGCTGGAAGTAATCAACATGCGCTTCTCCGAAGCCCTGGAAGCGGATGTGGAAAGGCGGATCGAGCAGACCACCAAGAATCGCGAATTCTTCATGAACATCCTCAAGTTCACCTTCCTCGGTGTGTTGATGCTGGCCATGATCCTGTTTGTGATCCGGCCGATGGTGCAACGGCTCAGCCAGAAGCCCGAGGACCTGGACCTGCTGATGGGACTGCCCGCGACCATCGGGGAACTGGAAGGCGAGGAACTGGAAATTCCCACGGAGCGCGAAGTGGGACTCCCCCCCCGCGACCAGATCCTGGATGTGGCCCGCACCGACCCATTGGCCACCGCTTCCCTCATCCGGGCCTGGCTGCGCGAAAAACGGTAGCGTCATCCTGCAATGGCAACCCAAGGAGATTCAGACAATATGGAAGGCCAAGGGAACCCCCCCGAAAAAACGCGCGAAGGCGATGTCCAGAGTTACACCCTGGAAAACTTCGACCATCCCCAACCGGGAAGGGCCCTTCCTCCCCCGGTGGAACCCCAAACCGGGGAGGAAGATTTCAAGCCCGGAATCGAGTTGGGCACCCTGGAACCATCCGAATTCGACAGCGTCCCCACCGGGACAACGGAAGAACTGGACTTTGCCTCCATCAAGTTCCAGCGGGAAAACACCCTGCTCACCAACGCGGAGAGCTATGCGGCCAGCATCCGGGAGGAAGCCCAACTCTACGTGCAGCAACTGCGCGGGGAGGTGGAAACCCTCAATACCGAAGCCGAAAAACGTTACGAGGAAGCCGCCAAGGTGAAGGAAGAGGCGGAACAGGAAACCGCCCGGCTGGTCGGGGAGGCCGAAGCCAAGGTGGCTGAAATTACCAAGCAAGCCCGCCAGGAAGGATACGATGCAGGCCTGGAGGAAGGGATAAAACGCCGATACGAGGAAGCAGAACCCCATTTGAAGAATTTGGAGGCGATCTGCAACGAGATTGGCCAGTTCCGTAAACGCGTGGCCTATTATACCGAAAAAGACGGGGTACGGCTGGCGCTGGTGATCGCAAAAAAGGTGCTCAACAGCGAACTGAAGATCAACCAGAAAGCCGTTCTCAAGCTGGTGGCCAACACCCTGGCCAAACTGGAAGGCAAGGGCACCTTCCGGGTCTGGCTCAGCGAAGCGGACCACGAGTTCGCCCTCAAGGCCCGCTCCTCCCTGGAACGCTTTCTGGACGAGGATCAGGCCCTGACCCTGCGCATAAAGCCGGATATGGAACCCGGCAACGTGCAGGTGGAAACGGATCGGGAAATCATCGACCTGACCTTCGAGAGTCAGTTCTTCCACCTGGAACAGAAGTTGAATCAATCCCTGGCGGAGCGCGAGGCCGTGGTCAACCAACAGATTCGGGCCTCCGGTTTCGCCATGGCGTCAGACACCGCGAGCAAGGCGCCAGACGCCGCGAGCAAGGCTCCCGCGCCGCAAGCTCCCTCCGCCGCGCAGGAGACTCCCCCCTCACCCGGGGGAGAAAGCGGGGAGGAGGAGCATGGCGGCTAAAGAACCCCTCTATCCCAAGCAGCTTCCCAATTATGCCAAATACCGCTCACTGATCGCCAACGCGCAACTGGTGAGGCATCAGGGCAAGGTGATCCAGCAGGTGGGCCAGATCATCGAGGCGTACAATCCCGGCTGCTCCGTGGGCGGATTGTGCATAATCTACAATCCGGACACCCACCAGCGTGTGATGGGCGAGGTAATCGGCTTCAAGCAGGAGCGGGTGCTGCTGATGGCCCTGGAGCAGATGCCAGACATCGGCCCCCATTGCCGGATCATCCCCGAAGTGCGGCCTCCCACCGTGATGGTGGGGGAGGAATTGCTGGGAAGGGTGCTCAACGGCCTGGGAGAACCCATCGACAACCTGGGCGAGGTGATGGGCTCCGTGGAACGGCCCCTGTATACCGAACCCATCAATCCGCTCCACCGGAGACGCATCACCAATCCCATCGATGTGGGCGTGCGCTCCATCAACGGACTGCTCACCTGCGGCCAGGGACAACGGGTGGCCATCATCTCCGGGTCCGGCGTGGGAAAATCGGTGTTGATGGGCATGATGGCCCGCCATACAACGGCCGACGTCAACGTGATCGCCATGGTGGGAGAGCGGGGACGGGAAACGGTGGAATTCATCGAGCGGGAACTGGGCCAGGAAGGGTTGGAACGCTCGGTGATGGTGGTGGCCACCTCCGACCAGCCGCCCCTGATCCGCACCCGCGCAGCCTACATGGCAACGACCATCGCCGAATATTTCCGGGATCAGGGCAAACACGTGCTGTTCATGATGGATTCCATCACGCGCTTCGCCATGGCCCAACGGGAAATCGGGCTGGCCGCGGGAGAACCCCCGACGACCAAAGGCTACCCGCCCTCCGTGTTCGCCGCCCTGCCCAAGCTGCTGGAACGCAGCGGGCGCTCGCACTCGCAAGGATCGATCACCGGGTTTTATACCGTATTGGTGGAGGGGGACGATCCCGCCGATCCCATCGGGGATGCCGTGCGCGCCATCGTGGACGGCCACATCATGCTCAACCGCGAGTTGGCCGCCCGCGGGCAATATCCCGCCGTGGATGTGCTCAATTCCACCAGCCGCGTCATGACCGATATCGTGGGAGACCAGCACAAGCGCGATGCCCAGGCCTTTATCGCGACCCTGGCCACCTACCAGGAAGCCGAGGATCTCATCAACATCGGGGCCTACGTGCGCGGCTCCAATCCCCGCATCGATTACGCCCTGGACAAGATCGAGTCCATGATCAGCTATCTCAAACAGCCCATCGAACTGCGGATCTCCCTGCCCGAATCCGACGCCATCCTCCAGCAGATATTCTCCGATTATCAATGGTAGGCAAGGGGCTCCGATCCGCCCCGCCGATTCTCCCTTGTACCGCTGAGCCCCGGAATCACATTATCCTGTGACCCATTCCGGGCACGGCATGCCGTGCCCTATTCCCTTTGGGGGCCGCCCATGGGGGTGGGGATGTAGTGGCGCATCTTGAATTCCAGGAATTCCCCCAGCACTTTCCGGGAATGCCCGGGCGGGACGATGCGTGAAACCGATCCCAGCTTGAGGGCTTCCTCCGGATTCATCAGTTCCTGCTCGTAGCGGCGGGTCAACCCGGCCATGCGGCGGTCGCGCTCGCGGGCGGCGGCTTCGGTGGCCTCTTCATCCTTACCGTGCCTGGATTGGTACTCCGCCATGATCTCCCGGAACTCGTCTTTGTAAATGTATTGCCGTCCCGCGGGGCCCATCACGGCGATGCGGGCGCTGGGCAGGGCGAACACCGCATCCGCGCCGGTGGCGTAGTTGTTGTAGGAGGCATAGGCTCCCCCATAGGCGTTGCGGACGATCAGGGTCAGCCGGGGCACCCGCAGGTCCACGATGGCGTCCAGCAGGACCCGCCCCGCCTGGACGATCCCGGCGCGTTCCTGCTCGCTGCCGGGGGCAAAGCCGGTGACGTCCTCGATGAAGATCATGGGAATGTTGTACAGGTTGCAGAAGCGGATGAAGCGGGTGGCCTTCTCCGCGGCGGCGACGTCGATGTAGCCGGAGTTGAAAGCGCTGTTGTTGGCCACGAACCCCACCACCCAGCCCCCCATGCGGGCATAGGCCGTGACGATGTTGCGGGCGCGGCCCGGTTGAATCTCGAAGTAGTCCCCGTGGTCCACCAATTGCTGGAGGAACAAGGTGATGTCGAAGGGCGTGTTGAAGCCGGAGTTGGGCGTGGTCAAAGTCCGGTGGAGCAGGATCGCCTCCTCCTCCATGTAGGTGTCGATGGGGTCCGACGTGGGCCAGAAGGGTGACAGGCTGTGGTTGTTGTCCGGCAGGTAGTTGAGCAGCTTCAAGGAAAGCCGCAGGGCGTCGGTTTCCGTTTCCGCCGTCAGGTCCACCACACCGCTGGCCGAATGCACCGCCGGTCCGCCCAACTCGTCGGCGGTAATATGCTCCCCCAGGGATTCGCGCACCACGTCCGGCCCGGTGAGCCCGAAGAAGGTCTGGGCCGGCTGGATCACGTAGGAGCCCTGCCGGGGCAGGTAGGAGCCGCCGCCGGCGTTGTAGCCGAACATGATCATGATGGAGGGCACCACCCCGCTGATGCGGCGCATGGCCGTGAAGGCCTGGGCGTAGCCGTCCAGCCCCCCCACTCCGGCGGGGACGAAGGCTCCGGCCGAATCGTTCATGCCGATCACGGGCAGCCCGTTCTCGGCGGCCATGTAGAGCAGGTTGGCCAGCTTCTTGCCGTTGGTGGCGTCCATGGAGCCGGCCCGCTGGGTGAAGTCGTGCCCGTACAAGGCCACGTCCCGCCCATCGATGTCGAGCAGCGCGGTGAGAAGCGAGGCGCCGTCCAGGTGCTCCCCCCAGTTCTGGAAGAGAATGTTCGGCTCGGAGTCGGTGAGCACCCGCACCCGTTCCAGCACGGTCATGCGCTGCTTGGCGTGCTGCTGCATGATGCGCGCGGGACCGCCCATGGCCTGGCCCTTGGCGATCAGCTCGTGGCCCCGGGCCACCACCTTCTCATACTCGTTCTCCGCCGACTCTGCTGCTGACAGTGGGGGGGACTCCCGGGCCAGCCGCTCCCGGTCGTAAGGGTTGTCCAGCGCGAACTCCAACGGGGAATCCAGGGGCGTTTCCCGTTCCTCCTCCCGGGAGGCGGTCTTGCCTGTGGTGCTGGTGGATGCGGTCACGGGGTCTGCTCCTGGCCGAT
>CAZOXD010000017.1:38587-45306 GCA_964583525.1 uncultured Pseudomonadota bacterium | reverse complement strand
GGGGCACCGCCGTTACAGGGGCACTGCCATGGCTGGGCGCACCGCTGCCGCCCCCGGCACAGCCGCCGCGGCGCTTTGGGTATAAGGCCGGGGATCAGTCATCGTCAATCGGGGAAAGATCGATTACGTTCGAGACCTCTGAAACCTCCGAGTATCCGGCGGCTTCGTCTCCCAGGTTCATTTCCAGGGACATCGTATAGGCGCGCAGGGGATTTTCCCCGTTGCCCTTCATCAGCTTGAGGGCGTAGCGGGCCACGTTGATGCCGTCGCGGACGGTGTACCGCTCCCCGCCCCGGTGGGCGCGCTGCAGGAATTCCACCACGTAGTCCAGTATCTCCTTGTCCGCGAAGGGCAGGTTGTCCTTGAGAATCATCCGCTCCTCCACCTCGTCCGGAAAGTCCACGAAGATCTGGGGTTGCAGGCGGGACTGGATGTATTCGGGAATCTCGAAGGTGGAGGCGTCCTCGTTCATGGTGGCGCAGAAGCGGAAGTCCGGGTGGGCCTTGATCTTGATGCCCGCCACGATCGATTCCACGTAGCGCCGCCCATCCAGCAGGGGAGCCAGGGAGGCCCAGCACTTCTCCCCCATCCGGTTGCCCTCGTCCAGGATGCACACCCCGCCAAGCAGCATGGCGGTGACCAGGGAGGAGGCCACGTACTTGATGCGCTGATTGTCCGCGATCACGGGGGTGATGATCAGGTCCTCCGGGCGGGTGTCCATGGTCGCCTGGAAGATGTAGACCTCCTGTCCCAAAACCTTGGCCGTGGCGTAGGCGAGGGAAGTCTTGCCCACTCCCGGCTTGCCCGTCAGGCGCGGATGGAGGGGCAGGTCGGCGTCGTCGATGGTCAGCCAGGCGGCCCGCACCTGCTTGATCAACTCCTGCTGCCCCACCCAGTGGTGATCGAACTCGTCGGGATGGGCCAGTTGCAACTCGACGCCGTCGATCTTGATCTTTTTGCGCTGTGTTTCGCCTTTGGCCATGGCCGGGGAGGATTCCTGGTTAAGGGTGGCATTGTGTATCGGGTCCACACACATGTTCCCGGCTGCGCCGTGCGCCGCCCCGGGACCGGATCCGGGGACAACGCCGGGATTCCTGAATTGTATTGCGCCTGGGGTTGACGGTCAATGATTCGCAGGAAAGGGGATTATTGCCCTGTCTTCTCCAAGGAGAAATCCCCCGTGGCCTGGCATTTGGGTTGACATATAACGTCATGCGTCATAGAATTTGAGCAAGGAAAATTATGATTGGATCCTACAAGTGCAAGGACACCCAGAATCTGGCCGAAGGAAAACGGGTTCTCCGCTTTCGCGCTATAGAGGCCCAAGCCAGACGCAAGTTGTACCAAATGCATCTTGTTACCCGCCTTACGGACTTAAAAATCCCTCCGGGAAACCGGCTGGAAAAACTCCATGGCAAACGAGATGGCCAGTGGTCCGTTCGCATCAATAACCAATGGCGGATCTGTTTTGAATGGGAAGACGATAGCGCCATCAATGTGGAAATCGTCGATTACCATTGAAAGGACGGAAAGCGATGAAGAAGCAAATGCAGGTCAAGCCGGTGGCCCCCGGGGAAATGCTGGATGAGGAGTTCATGAAGCCCCTGGGCCTGAGCCGGGCGGAGGCCGCCCGCAGGATGGGCGTTCCCCCCAATCGCATTACACAGATCATCAAGGGAAGCCGCGCCATCACCCCGGAAACCGCCCTGCGGCTGGAGGCCCTGTTCGGCTGGCCGGCCACTTATTGGCTTCAGAACCAGGCGGAGTACGATCTGGAACGGACCCGGCAAGCCGAGGGGGAAACAATCCGCAAGGAGGTGCGTCCGGTGCGGGAGAGCGCGTGAGGCGGAAGGGAGAGCAATCGACATTCGATTTTGGCAGCCAACCCACCCAATTCAAGGCAACGATTGCGCTGGCTGCGCCGCGTTACCCCCGGCCTGGGGGGGCAAGCCTGCGCCGGGCGGGGTCGCTCCTTTTTTCTGGCTGCCATTGGGAGCGCGGCGGGTGCTTTCCAGGGCATCGCGGGGGTAGTCGAAGCTCATCCGGGCGCCCTCCAGGGCCTCCTCGAGTTCCTCCATCAACCCGGGATTGGGGTCGATGCTCAACCCGGCATCGACGGTGACGGCGCTGCCGTCGCCCGTGCGCACCTGGAAGCGCACCCGGCATTCACCCTGGCGCTTGGAGAGAAGCCCCACCAGCCGCGGGAGTTGCTGCTCGCCGAGGGCGTCTTTCAGGACGATGGTGAGCTTGTGGGCGTACTCTTCGCGGTAGCGGCTGAGGGAGGTGACGTTGTTGGCATGCACGTTGATCTCCTCCTCCCGCACGTTGACCCGGCCCCGGATCAGCAGCGGTTCGTCCTCCTTCAGCAGTTCGGAGACTTCCGCGTAGAGCCGGGGAAACACCATCACCTCGATGGAGCCGCGCAGATCCTCCACCCGCAGGGTGGCGAACTTCTCGGAGGACCGGTTCATGCGCACCGTCTGGGCGCCCACCATGGCGGCCAACACCACCTCCATGCCGTCGGCGTGGGACCCTTCCCGCAGATCGAGCGTGGACACGGCCAGGTTGCCCACTTCCGATCCGTACCCATCCAGCGGATGCCCGGAAATGTAGAACCCCAGGGCTTCCTTCTCCAGCTTGAGTCGATGACGGGGATGCATTTGGGCCACTGCGGGCAATTCGAACTTGGGCGTCAGGATGGCGGAGTCCTCCTCGCCCAGCAGGTCGAACAGGTTTTCCTGCCCTTCCACATGGGCCTTGCGCAGATCGAGCCCAAAGCGCATCAGCCCCTCCAGCGCTTCCAGCATTTGGGCGCGGTTGGGGCAGAGGGAGTCGAAAGCCCCGCATTTGATCAGTGCCTCGACGACCCGTTTGTTGACCCGGTGCAGGTCCACGGTCTGGAAGAAGGCGTCCAGGTCCGCGTATGCCCCTCCGGGCAGCCCATCCCTTGCTTCCAGGATGAACCGCACGGCGTTTTCACCGACGTTCTTGACCGCCGTCAGCCCGAACCGGATGGCCTGCCCATCGATGGTGAAGTCCAGCCCGCTCAGGTTGATGTCCGGCGGGAGCACGGTGAGCCCCATTTCCCGGCAGTCGGCGATGTAGCTGACCACCTTGTCCATATTGTCCATGTCGCTGCTGAGCAGCGCTGCCATGAACTCCACCGGATGGTTGGCCTTCAGGTAGGCGGTCTGATAGGCGATCAGGCCGTAGGCCGCGGAGTGGGACTTGTTGAAGGCATAGCCGGAGAACTCGTTGATCTTGTCGAAGATTTCCGATGCCTTGGCCTCCTCGATTCCGTTGGCCACGCAGCGCTCCACGAACTGGCCACGCTGCTCCGCCATCGCCCGCTCGTCCTTCTTGCCCATGGCGCGCCGCAGCAGGTCGGCCTCCCCCAGGGAATACCCGGCCAGCACCCGCGCGGCCTCCATCACCTGCTCCTGGTAGGCCATCACGCCATAGGTCTCCCGCAAGACTCCTTCCAGCTTGGGGTGGAGCGGGTCGAAGGGCGTGGTGGAGTTCTTGCGGCGCACGAATTCCTCGGTCATCCCCGACTGGAGAGGCCCGGGGCGGTAGAGCGCCAGGATGGCGACCACGTCCCCGAAGGTACTGGGCTTGAGGTCCAGCAGCAGCCGGCGCATGCCACCCGATTCCAGTTGGAAGACCCCGGTGGTGTCGGCGCGTTCCAGCAGCTTGTAACTGGCTTTGTCCTCCAGGTGTACCGAGTCGATGTCGAAGGGTGGTTCGCCTTCCGGGCGGTTCTGGTTGATCAGCGCTTCGGCCTTTTGGATAATAGTCAGGTTGAGCAATCCCAGAAAGTCGAACTTCACCGCGCCCTGGTCCTCCGCGTACTTCATGGGGTACATGGACTGGATGCCCTCCCCCTTGGTGGGGGTGCAGACAGGCATGACTTCCTCGATGGGGGAATCCATGATGATTACCCCCGCGGCATGGGTGGAAAGGTTGGAGTTCAGCCCCTCCAGCTCCTTGCCGCATCGGATCAGCAATCGTTCGTTCTCCTCGCCACTCTTTTCCATTCGGGCCAGTTCCGGCTCCATTTCGATGGCTTTGGAGAGGGTGATTCCCAACTGATTCGGAATCAGCTTGGCGATCTTGTCCGCCTGGCTGTAGGGGAAGTCCAGCACCCGGGCCACGTTGCGCACGGCGGCCTTGGCGCCCAGCGAGCCGAAGGTGGAAATCTGGCAGACGTTGGCGTCTCCGTACTTGTTGCGCACGTACTCGATCACCTTCTCCCGCCCTTTCACGTCGAAATCGATGTCGAAGTCCGGCAGGCTGACGCGCTCCGGGTTGAGGAAGCGCTCGAACAGCAGCCCGTGATGGATGGGATCCAGATCCGTGATGCGCAGGGCGTACGCCACCAGCGATCCGGCCCCCGAGCCCCGTCCCGGGCCCACCCGCACCTGGTGCTCCTTGGCCCAGTTGATGAAGTCGGCCACGATCAGGAAGTAGCCCGAGTACTTCATGGAGGTGATCACATCCAGCTCGTACTCCAGCCGCTCCAGGTAGGGCTTGCGGAACCCCTCCAACGCCTCCTCGGCGATTCCATAGCGCGGAACCAGCGTTTCCATCCGCCGCTCCAGCCCGTCACGGGTTTCCTGGCGCATCCAGTCTCCTTCCGAAGATCCCCCGGGGATGTCGTACTTGGGAAGGAAGAAAGTATCGCATTCCAGGGAGAGGTCGCAGGTTTCGGCGATCTTCGCGGTGTTGGCATAGGCCTCCTCCGGAAAGGGGGCCAGGGTCTCGCGCATTTCCCCGGGGGATTTCAGGTAGAGCGACTTGTCCTCGAAGGCGTGTGTGTTGGGATCGGCGACCCGCTTCTGCCAGCCGATCAATTGCAGCACGTAATGGGAGAACGCCTCTTCGGGCGTCAGGTAGTGACAATCGTTGGTGCCCACCAGGGGCAATCCCAATTCGGCCGCCAGGGGCACCAGCTTCTCGTTGACCCGCCGTTCCGCCTCCAGGCCATGGTGCTGAAGCTCGATGTAGAAACGGTTCTCGAAGACCTGGCCGTACCAGCGGGCGGTCTCCCGGGCCAGGCCGTCTTCCCCGTCCAGCAGGGACTTGTTGAGCACGCCGCTCAGGCAGGCGGAAAGCGCGATCAGCCCCTCGTTGTACCGTTCCAGCAATTCCTGGTCGATGCGCGGGATGCCGTAGAATTTCCCCTCCCGATATCCGGCGCTGGCCAATTTGACCAGGTTGGCGTATCCGGTGCGGTTCTGGCAAAGCAGGATCAGATGGGAGGCGTTGGGTCCGGGGCGGTCGTATTTTCGCTGATTGCGAGAACCCTTGGCCACATAGGCCTCCATTCCGATGATGGGCTTGATCCCCTCGGCCTTCAGGGTTTGGTAGAACTCCACGGCCCCAAACAGGTTGCCGTGGTCCGTGACGGCGCAGGCGTCATATCCCTGCTCCTTCAGGGCACGGGGCAACTGCTGGATGCGAATCGCGCCATCGAGCAGGGAATACTGCGTATGGAGATGCAGGTGGGTGAACGGTGCGTCCATGCGTCATCCTCCACAGGGAATTGGGCTGGCCAACCGGGGCATCCTACCCTGGCTGTAGTGCGATATCATATATATCCGGTGCGGCGCCGGCTCGGGAACGGTTCGGGACCGGCGTGCAGGCGGTGCGATTCCGGTGCCGGTGCGGTGGCGTAACGGTGCCGACAGCCGCTCCCACAAGGTAGCCACATTCCCATTGGAAAATCCAGGGGGAGAGCGATGGGTGATTCCGTGGGGGGGAACTGGAAAGGTTGCCGGGGGAAGGGAACACGGCAGGCGGTTTGCCGCGGGCGCCTCGCTGCCCGTCCTGTCAGATACCGGGTTGCGGACAAGCCTGTCCGCCATCCCCATGAGAGACTACAGGAACATATCCCGCTGCATCAGCGAGCGGGTGTTTTTTACCAGGTGTCCCCGGCTGCGGGCATCCTTGTGCGCGGCATAAATCCATTTCTCCAGTTCGCCACTGGATTCCGTCCAGTCATACAGCTTGAGATATCCGGACTTCAGGTTGTCCGCCACCCGCACCGGAATCCGTTTTGGATTTACGGATTTCTGGCGGTGATCCTGGTGATTGGGAAGCCGGATGGGCACCACCCCGCCGGGACGGGTGCCTTTTTTCTCCAGCGCTGCGGCAATTTCCCAATCCAGCTTTTTGCTGCTGAATGCCTTGGGCCCCATCAAAACGATGGCGACCGTATCGGAGTTGATGAAATCTTTTTGGTGCAACCATTGGATGAAGATATTTCCATCGCTGGTATCGATTTCACCCGGAGAGATCATTTTACAATTGAATTCCCGGCCGAACACGTCGTCGAACCGGATCCTCCAATACTCGTCGCTGCTGTCATAGGCGAGGTAGATGTCCAACATGGCGGAAGCAATTCTTCAAAGGCCTTCCAGCAGGCCATGGGGGTGCAGGATCAAACCGGGAAATTCATCTTGCAAAGAAATCGCCCCAATTTGCAAGAAACCCCTTTTGAAGTAAATCGCACACTACTACCGTTTCCAGGAGAACAAAAGGACCGAAGGGGCCAAATCGCTCCCCGGCATGGGGATTGCGGACAGGCTTGTCCGCAACCCGCGGCCCATGGGGATTGCGGACAGGCTTGTCCACAACCCGGTAATACGGAGAGCCTCCCTCACCGATTTTCAGGGGAATGCCCTGGCGATCTCCTATGTGCCGGGGGCCCTGGACAC
>CAZOXD010000017.1:33683-38487 GCA_964583525.1 uncultured Pseudomonadota bacterium | reverse complement strand
CGAACGCACGCCAATACTTCCCGCGAATTCCCTGCCCTGCGATTGAAAGGAGAGAGTGATGATCGGAGATCGGATCGAAACCAATATTTCCGGCGGCCTCGATATTCCGCTGCCCCGGATGGTGCCCGTCAAGGTGACATTCGATAACCAGAAACTGGACGATATTCCCGCCCGGGTCGCCGAACAATTTCAGAATGCGGCCATCAGGGACAAGATCAAGGCGGGGCAGACCATCGCAGTGGGGTGCGGAAGCCGCGGCGTGGCCAACATCGCCGAGACGGCCAAGGCGGTCCTATCGGAGATCAAGGCATTGGGAGGCGAGCCCTTCATCTTCCCCGCCATGGGCAGCCACGGCTCCGCCACCGCGGAAGGCCAACGCGCCGTGCTGGAGGGCTATGGCATCAAGGAGGACTTTGTGGGCTGTCCTATCCGCGCCACCATGGACACCCATGAATTGGGGAGACTCCCGGACGGCACGCCCATCTATATCGACCAATACGCCCACGAGGCGGACGGGATCGTCCTCATCAACCGGATCAAGCCCCACACCAACTTCCGGGCGGATCTGGAAAGCGGGATCGTCAAGATGATGGCTATCGGGATGGGCAAGATCAAGGGAGCCACCACTCTGCATACCCACGGCATGGACTCCTTCGGCACCCTGCTCCCCTTGGTGGCGAAGTTCATCATGGAACGCAAGAACTTCCTGTTTGGCGTGGGGTTGGTGGAAAACGCCTATGACGAGACCGCCCTGCTCGATGTGCTGCCCGCGGAGACGCTCTTCGACCGGGAAGCGGTGCTCCAGGCCAAGGCCAAGGAGTTGATGGGGCGGCTGTGCTTCGACGAGATCGACGTGCTGATCATCGACGAGATGGGCAAGAACATCAGCGGCGCGGGCTTCGACCCCAACGTCACCGGGCGCAACAACCGCTTCGTGGAATGGGACGGGCCTCTGATAAAGAAGATCGTCGTCCTCGACCTGACCAAGGAGACCAAGGGCAACGCCACGGGCCTGGGTCTGGCGGACGTGATCACCATGAAGCTGTACAAGCAGGTGGACATCGAATCCACCTACGCCAACGTCATCACCTCGGCCTACCTGGATGGGGCGGTGATCCCCCTCATCATGAACACCGAGGAGGACGCCATCAAGGTGGCCGTGAAGACCGTGGTGCGGGTCAAGCCACCCGATTGCCGCATCGTGCGCATCAAGAACACCCTCGAACTCTCCGAGATCCTGGTCTCCGAACCCATGCTGGAAGAGGTTCAGGGCAATCCCGGCATGGAGGTCGCCGGCGCTCCCGTCCCGATGGGCTTCGACACCGAGGGGAACGTGGCAGCGGCCTAGGGAGTTTCAGGCCCTGCCGGAACCCATTCCACGGGTTGCTGGCGCGGGCCTCCCTGCCCGCTGTGCCCCCTGCCCACGCCGCCCGTGCCGTTACTCCACACACCAGCGTTGAAAAAGGCTGTTCCTTGCCAAGTTTCCCCAGAGGCGTCATATTCCCTTGTGACGGTTAATGATTCCCTGCGCTGGCTATTCCGTGCGGGTCAACTCCACCCAGTTTCCCCGCCCATACATGACCAAAGCGAGCACGGATGCGATGGAGCGCGGAAAACTGGGCCGCCAAGCCGCTCCCTGGACGCTCCCCGTCCTGATCCTGGCGCAGTTCCTGGGCGTGTCGATCTGGTTTTCCTCCAGCGCGTCCCTACCCTCCCTGGCGCGGGAATGGGGGCTCTCCGCCACGGACGGAGGCCTGCTGGTATCCGCCGTGCAGTTCGGGTTCATCGCCGGCACTCTGGTCTTCGCCCTCACCAACCTGTCTGATCTCTTTCCCGCCACCCGGGTGTTTCTGGCCTCGGCGCTGCTGGGCGCATTGTGCAACGCGCTGTTCGGCTACGCGGCCCGGGGCCTGACCGATGCCCTGATCTACCGCTTCGTGACCGGCCTGGCCCTGGCCGGCATCTACCCGGTAGGTATGAAAGTGGTGGTCAGTTGGTCGCCCACCGGCATCGGCAATGCCCTGGGCTGGCTGATCGGGGCCCTCACCCTGGGCACCGCCTCTCCCTTCCTGCTGGCCTGGCTGGGGGCGGAGTTGCCCTGGCGGGCCGTGATCGCCGTTTCCTCCCTGCTGGCCGTGGTCTCCGGCGTGATGGTGGCCGGGATCGGGGACGGGCCGCACCTGGGCTCTGCCACTAAGCTGGATCCGCGCATGATCCTGAACGTATTCCGCATCGCCGGATACCGGCGGGCTGCCTTCGGGTATTTCGGGCATATGTGGGAATTGTACGCATTCTGGGTGATGGCCCCGGTATTGATCGCCGCTGGATTGGCCCCCCTCGGAATGGCAACTCCCGGCGCCATTGGCCTGGGCGCCTTTGCCGTGATCGGAATCGGAGCCCTGGGATGCGTGGGCGGCGGAATGCTCAGCAAGCGGGTGGGATCGAGAAAGGTGGCCACGGTATCCATGGCCATCTCGGGGAGCATGTGCCTGCTGGCCCCGCTGCTGCTGGGTCTCCATCCCGTGGTCTACCTGGCCGGCCTGGGAGTATGGGGGGTGTTCGTGGTATCGGACTCGGCCCAGTTTTCCGCCCTTTCGGCGCAATCCTGCCCGCCGGAATACGTGGGAACGGCGCTTACCATCATGAACAGCATTGGATTCGCCATCACCATCGTCTCCATCGAGTGGACCAGCCGGATCGTGGCGGGGATGGGCGTCCATGCGGCCTGGATTCTGGCGCCGGGGCCCTTGCTGGGATTGCTGCTGTTGAACGGAATTCCGGGCCGCCAACCGGCGGAAGAGGAATCCCGGGCACGATGAAGGCCCCGATGAAGGCCCCGATGAAGGCCCCGATGAAGGCAAGGTCTCCGAGATCCATGAAATTCCTCGGGGGTGTTTTTTCCATCCGAACTGTAAAAAATTGACATGATACGCAATTGGCAAACCCCCCTGATCATCATGCTGAGCGGCGCGATGGTGATGCTGCTGGTTACCGGCACACGCCAGGCCTTCGGGCTGTTCCAGATTCCCATCTCCACTGAAATGGGCTGGGGACGCGAGGTGTTCTCGCTCTCCATGGCCATCATGGGCCTGCTGATGGGCTTCCTCAGTCCCCTCACGGGAGGGATCGCGGACCGCTATGGCGCCGGGCGGGTGCTCTTGACGGGCGCGGTGCTATGGGCGCTGGGAATCTATCTGATGTCCACCTCCACCACCCCCTGGATGCTGCTGTTTTCCGTTGGAATCGTGATCGGATTGGGAACCGCCTGCTCCTCGGTGTCCATTGCCATGGGCGCCACCGGACGGATGGTGCCGGACAACATGCGCAGCCGCGCCCTCGGTTTCGTGGCGGCCGGGGCTTCCACGGGTCAACTGCTGTTGGTGCCCCTGGGCCACGGGCTGATCACCTGGTTCGGCTGGAAGACCGCCCTGAAGTTGCTGTCCCTGGCGATGGGAGGGATGATCCCGGCGGCTTTGGGTCTTTCGGGCAAAATGAAGGCGGAGGCTCCCGAAACCAAGGGCCAGAGTATCCGGCAATCCCTGGCGGAGGCCGGCCGGCACAAGGGCTACCTGATGCTCACGGCGGGGTTCTTCGTCTGCGGGTTTCACGTCAGCTTCGTGGGGGTACACCTGCCGGCTTTCGCCGTGGACAAGGGACTTTCCCCGGCGGTGGGGGCCTGGGCCCTGACCCTGCTCGGAGCGTGGAACATCTTCGGCTCGATTCTGTGGGGCCGCTGGGGAGACCGCTACCGCAAGAAGTACCTGCTGACCATACTCTATTCGATTCGGGCGGTGTTGTTCCTGCTGGTGCTGTACGTGCCCATCAACAACGTGACCATCTTCCTCTTCGCCGGCATCATGGGATTCACCTGGTTGAGCACCGTGCCGCTCACCACCGGGGTGGTGGGGGACATCTTCGGCGTGCGCTACCTATCCACCTTGTTCGGATTCGTCTTCGCCAGCCATCAGGTGGGGGCCTTCCTGGGCGCCTGGCTGGGAGGGAGAATCTTCGACGCCACCCAGTCCTACGACCTGATGTGGATCCTCTCCATCGTCCTGGGCATCTTTTCCGCCCTCATTCACCTGCCCATTTCCGACGAGCCGCTGCAGCGGAAGGGGGTGGCGGGCACGGGAGCCGGAACCATCCCCGATGGCCCCGCTGACCTCAATGGCATCGAGAGCGCGGGCTGAGGATGGGGTGGATTTAATCCACACTGGGCCTCATTCCGTATCCGTCACCCCAGTTACTCCACCCCCATCATCCGCAGGCAGTGCCGGGCGATGGTGTCCGCCGCATCCCCCCGATGAACGGCGTCCGTGGCGGCTTCCATGGCGTCCAGGCGCGCCGGATCGTCCAGCAGGGAAAGCAGGGCATCGGCCAGGGTGTCCCCGTTGAGATCCTTCTGCTCGATCAACAGGGCCGCGCCGGCCAGCCCCAGCAGTTGGGCGTTGCGCAGTTGGTGCTCCCCGCTGCTGCCCGGAATGGGCACCAGGATCGCGGCGCGGCGGGCGGCGGCGATCTCGCTGACGGCGCTGGCCCCGGCCCGGCTCACCACCACCCGCGCCTCCCGGTAGGCGGCGGCCATGTCCTCGACGAAGGGCAGGGCTTCCGCTGCGATTCCACCGCCCGCCCCTCCCGCATGCACCGCCTGCGCATGCGTCCCTTCCGCATTAGCCGCCTGCGCATAAGTTGCTTGAGCATAGATCGCCCGCACCTCTTCCAGATCGGCTTCCCCGGTCTGGTGGAGGATGCGCAGGGGCCGGCCGGAAGCTTTCAGGCGCGGCAGGGCCTCCATCATGGCCCG
>CAZOXD010000017.1:26471-33583 GCA_964583525.1 uncultured Pseudomonadota bacterium | reverse complement strand
GCGCGGCGGAAAATTCCCTGCTCGTCCTCCACGGCAGTGAAGGCGGCAGGCACGAAGCGCCCCAGCAGGCGGTTGGTGAAGCCGGGAGTTGCGTTCTGTTCCTGGATTGCGCAGCGCCGCCCCAGCAGCAGGGCGGTGGCCAGCATGGGCCCGGAGGCATACCCTCCCACGCCCAGCACCAGGTGGGGACGGTAGGCGATGAGGATCCACAGGCATTTCAGAAAGGCCAGCGGCAGCATGGCCAGCACCCACAACCGGCGGCCCCAGGAAACCCCATACAGTCCCCGCACCGGGATCCGGTGGAGGCGGTACCCCCGGGTGGGCACCAAATTGTGCTCGATGCCGTACCGGCTGCCGGCGAAGCGAATTTCAATCCCCGGGTGCAGGCGCTGCAGGGCCTCGGCCACGGCCAGTCCGGGAAAGAGATGCCCGCCCGTGCCCCCGCCGGCGATGAGCACCCTGCGCCTTTCTCCGGGAGAATCGCCGGAGGTATTGCCGGCCGGGGATATCGCAGAGGATGGGGAGGACGTGTGCGGAGCGGGCGGAGTCGCCAAGGGGGTCACCTCGCGCTGGGAACCACAGGAACCACAGGACCCACCGTCATGGCCGGGGAATCCCCCTCGCTCCAGGGGGATTTCCTGCGCCCGATGTTGAGCAGTACCCCCACCATGAACAGGGTGGTCACCAGGGAACTCCCCCCATAGCTGATGAAGGGCAGGGGCAATCCCTTGGTGGGAATCATCCCCATCACCACCGCCATGTTGAGCACCACCTGCAATGCGATGAGGGAGGTGATGCCACAGGCCAGGTAACGCCCGAAGTCTTCCCGGGCGAATCGCGCAATGCGGAAGCCCCGCCACAGGAAACACGCGAAGACCAGAATGGTCATCCAGACGCCGATCAGCCCCAGTTCCTCGGCGAGGATGGAAAAGATGAAATCCGTGTGCGAGTCGGGCAGGAAGAACATTTTCTGGCGGCTGTCCCCCAAACCCACCCCGAACCAGCCTCCAGTGCCCATGGCCAGATAGGACTGCACGATCTGAAAGCCGGAATCCAGCCGGTCCCCCCAGGGGTCGAGAAAGGCGAAGATGCGGCGCAGCCGGTAGGACTGGCTCAGCACCAGCGAGGCCCCGATGGCGCAGAATCCCAGCAGGGAAAAGAGAATGTGGCCCGGCTTGGCGCCCCCCACGAAGATCATCAACAGCAGCGTCAGCGCGATCAGCACCATGGTACCGAAGTCCGGTTGCATCACCACCAGGGCCAGGAACACCCCAATCACCGTGAAACTGGGGAGCACACCCCGGAAAAACTGGGCCACCATCCCGGGCTTGCGGTTGAGATAGGAGGCCACGTAGACGATCAGGGTCAGCTTGAGCAATTCGGTGGGCTGAAAGGTGATGAATTCCACCCGCAACCAGCGCCGGGCTCCGTTCACCTTATAACCGATGCCCGGGATCAACACCAGAATCAGCAGCAGAAAGACGGCCAGCATGATCAGCGGCGCCCACTGCTGCCAACGGGCGTAGGGAATCCGCATCCCCCCCCACAGGGCGGCCAGCCCCAGGGCCAGATGAACGATATGGTTGCGGAGCATAACCAGGGAGGAGCCGTGGAGCCGGTCGGAGATGGGCGTGCTGGCGCTGTAGATCATCAGCACACCGCCCAGCACCAGCAGCAGCGTCGTTACGATCAATACCAGATCGTAGCCCTGATCGTTCTGGTCGATCAGCTTGCGGTAGAGAAATTGGAAAGGCTTGATCATTTCCCGGTCAACCGATTGCAATCCGTGCAATACCTTAACAGGGTACAGGGGTGTCTTCCGCAGGCCACCGCCACAGACTGCATGGCCTGGGCGAAGCGTTCCATATGGGCCGAACGGGCACCCTTGATGCCGATGACGCGGCCGGGAGCATCCAGCTCCCGCAACGCCGCAGTCAGGGCCTCCTGGTTGTCGAAGTGCAGAACCTCCGTGCCTTGAGTTCCCGTATGCAGGCGCTCATAGAGCAGCGGCGACACGGGATCGTACACCAGGCACAGGGTTAGCGGCGGGCGCAATGCCGCGGCGATATCCCGCGCGCTTTCCGCCAGTCCTTCCTCCAATTCGGCCAAGGGCCCCAACACCACTACCTTATCGCGCTCGGGCCGCGCATTCAACGTTTCAATCAAATTGATCACCGTTTCCGGGCTGGCATTGTAGCAGTCGTCGATGAGGGCCGCGCCGCCGGGCGCGCGGAAGATTTGCAGACGCCCCTTCAGCCCCGGTTCCACCCCGACGCGTTCCGCGAAGCTGGCATCGGGCACTCCCAGTTCCCGGGCCACCGCCCAGGCCGCCAGCACCGGCTCGCAGCCGTGCGGCCCCGGCATGCCCGCTGATAATTCCAGCGATGTATCCCCGTACACCGCGGTGAAGGATTGCCGTCCCTGGCCGTCCATGCGGATTCCGGACGCGTGCAGGTCGCCCTCGTCCCTGCCGAAGGTGAGCGTGCGGTGCGGTGCGGCCATCTCCCGCAGGCGGGGTTGGGCGGCGCCCACCAGGGCCAGCCCCCCCTCGCGGAGATGCGTGAAGATTTCGCCCTTGGCGTGGAAGATCGTGTCCTGGTCCCCGAACACCCCCAGATGCGCCTTGCCCACCGCCAGGAGCACCGCCACATGAGGGGGTGCGATGCCGCTGAGGAATGCGATATCCCCCGGCTTGCGGGCGGAGAATTCCAGCACCACCGTGTCCTGGCTGCCGTCCAGTTCCAGCAGGGTCACCGGTACCCCGATCTCATTGTTGAGGGAACCCTGGCTTTTCAGCACCGTGCGGCTGCCGGCCAGGACGTGGGCGATCACCTCCTTGGCCGTGGTCTTGCCATAGCTGCCGGTGACGGCCACCACGGCGGGCTGGTGCTTCTGCAGAAGAAAACTGCCCATGCCGGCCAGGGCGGCCAGGGGATCGGGTGTGCGGAGGATGGCTCCCTCGTATCCGCCGATGGGCTGCGTTGCCGATCCACGCTGTCCAGCGGCGAGTCCGCGCACCACCGCCAGCTTGACGGTGCTTGCGGCCAAATGATGCAGGTAGTCGTGCCCATCCCCGGTATCCCCGGTCAGGGCGAAGAAGATATCCTCCCCACCGGCGCCGGCGCCGGAACCGGCACCGAGGGTGCGGGTATCGAATACGCCCCCGTGGAGCGGCGTTTCAGGAGGATAGGGTTGGGCCAGCCATTCTCCCCCCGTGGCCAACGCAACTTCCTCCAGGGTAATCATGACAGGTTGGCTGCGGGTTCGGAGGGCAGGGGGGGCACCTTGAGACGCATCAGCCACAAAACGAACGCGCCCAGGATCACCACGTGCAGATAGGCCACCCAGTTCATCCATTCCGATTCCAGGGAGAGCCAGATGTCGTAGACGCCATGGGCGGTCACGGCGAAGGCCAACCCGCCCAGCAGCCATCCGCACCTCCCGGCCAGCGATTGCGAACGCTTGGAAAATCCCATCGCCGCCCCCATGGGGGCGGTAAAAAAGGCATGGGCGGGCACCGTGAGCACCGAACGGATCAACAGGGTCATCGTGCCGTAGCGTTCCAGGTAGAAAATGTTTTCCACTGCGGCGAATCCCAGGGCCACCGTGGCGCCTCCCAACAACCCCTGGTACGGCGTGGTGAAGCTGCGGCGGGGGTAAAGCACCAACAGCAGCATCAGCATCTTGGCGAACTCCTCGTTCAACCCGATCCCGAGCAGCCAGAAGATCATGCGGTGGGATACCTCCGGCGCGCTCGCCCAAAGTCCGGTATAGCGTTCCACCAGGTGGTTGAGAATAAGAGCGATGATCCCCGAAGCGAAGCCCAGGGCGAAGAGCACGGCGATGAACACCTTCCCATCCGGCTTGTATGCGCTGCGGGCATAGAAGAACCAGACCATGAAGATGGCCGGGCTGAGGGCAATGATGATCAATTGCAGGTTCATGTTACAGACCCCGGGTATCCATGTCCTGGAGCACTCTGCTGGCCATGGAGCGCCAGGATTGCCCGATAAAGGGGCTGGTCAGAAAGCGCTCCAGCGCCCTTCTGCCATTTCCGAAATCGCCCTTTTTCAATTCCAGCAAACCGATCATCAATTGCGCAAAGGGATATTTCCCCGGATTGTCCCGCGTTATTTCCCGCAAATCGTTGATTCCTCCCAAATACACTTCCGAGGCTGGATTGCGGCGAATGACGCTGGTGTACACCTCAAAGGCATCGTAGATTTTCTCCTGCGCCAGATAGATTAACCCCAGGTTGAGGCGCACGTACTCCAGGTTCGAGTTCAGGCCCAGCGCCTTGCGGGAAAAATCCCCCGCAAGATCAAAGTCCCCCAGCAGAAAGTACATCCAACCCAGATTGCCATAGGAGACAGGGCGGGGTTGATACCCGACGGACTTCTCGTAGGCATGGGAGGACTTGCGCACGAAATCCAATTCGTAGCGGGCCAGCCCGTTCTCCTGGAGATGATAGCCGCGATAGTAATGGGCATTGGCCAGGCCCTGATACAAATCGGCCAGCTTTGCTCTTTCATCCCATTGGGTGGCCTCGATTCCCTTTTCGAAGGCCCGCAGGGCCTCCTCGTAATCCCCCATCCGGCTCAGCCCGTATCCGGAGATCACATTGTAATCGAGTTCGAAGGTGTAGAACGGCCCCCGGCGCCCATGCCGGCGCAGCAGTTCCTCCCAGCGTTTGTCGATGGAGGGACGCCCGCCGCGCCTCCTGGCCAATTGCTGTACCTGCCCGCCCTGCATGCGGCGCTTGAAGCTTTGCCACCATTCCCGCACCCCCATCTTGCGGCCGCTGCCCTGCTGCTCCCTGCCGGTATTCAGAAACTGCTCCCACCAGGAACGGTTGTCGAAACCGTTCCCGGTGAGCATGATCATCTCCGAGGGATCGCGGGGGAAGAGGCTGAAGATCGCGATGTAGATCGCCAAAACCGTCAGCAACAGAACCAGGACTGCCCGCAGATTGAGGAATTGGACGCCCTTCCGGGTCGATCCGGCATCGGCGTGCCGCCACATTCCGGTGGCCTTGCGCCATTCCTCCCCTGCCTTGTCCCACAGCCGGGAATCGAAAAATCGGTTTCCGCGCCGGTAGTGCTCCCTGGCATTGGAGGCCAATTGACTCTGCCGAGGGATGCGTCTGGATCGCGCAATAAAATCGAAGATGCTCATGGAACGTTATTTCAAAGTGATTTCAAGGTGATTGCAAATGATTGCAAAATGGCCCGTCCGCCGTCCTGATTTCCGCACCTGCCCGGTTGTGGTTTCCGGGCTGCATTATACCACGCTTCCCGGTAATTTCACCGGCTGACTTTGCGATTGCCCTGCCCCTTGATATTCAGGGCAGGTACAGAGTCAGTAATATCCGTTATTTCCAGCAAAGCGAGGAATCCCCGACGCAGAGAAGGCCCTTCACTACGTTCAGGGTGACAGTCAATATTTGCACCATTCTCACAATATTTGAACCATCGTCAATTTTGCACTTGCCCCGCCGCGGTAGTGGGTCCGCTTGAAATTCAAATTCCGGTTGCACAACATCCCCATCGGGGAACGGGTCAGATCCTTCACTCCGCTTGCAACGGCATTTGCATTTTAGACTGAACCCCCTTGCAGCCTCCCTCATTGGGGGCGAAAGGTGGTGGAGCCCTCGAACCCGTTGCACACCTCCATGGGGGCGTCCTTGCGAATGGGCTTCCATCCCACTTCGTACTGGCGCTCCCAAAGCGTCTTTCGCACCTCGCGGAACAGTTCGAAGCTCTCTCCGCTCACCCAGAAAAAGAGAATGTACTGCTCCCGTGGAAAATCGCGCAACATGGCCTGCCACTGCGATTCCGGGCGCTGCGCCAGGAGCCAGTTCTCCCCGAAACCGCGCAGGGCATTGAACTCCATGCAATAAATCTGGTTGGTCACCGGGAAGAAGCGGATTCTCAATCGATTCTGATCGATGGTGATGGGCTCAGGTTTGGAGCGGGGATTTCGCGTTTGCAATTCCTTGTAGAAAGGGCGCAGGTCGATGAATTGCACCCGGTTGTCCCGCATGGCCAGAAAGAGATGATACTTGGTGGTCGGGTGGGACCAGGGGACGAGCAGTTTCTTCGGCGGGCGTTCGAGAGGAATCCCCAGGCTGGACTGGGATTTCTCGGAGGGATCCACCAGGGTGAACAGGGCCATGAACGCGGCCAGGATCACAAGGATCCCCACGTTGTTGGAGACAATATCCACCAGGGAATCGAGATTCAGGATTTCCCAGTGAGATTTCCCTGTTTTGCGCATGGGATCACCGAATCGTTGGGTGCATCGTGACCGGCAGGCCTGCTATCGGCAGGACCTGGACAGCGTTTGTCTGAACAGCTGGGGCTTCTCCGGAACCTGGATGCTCCGGAATCTCCGCCTGTTCCTGATAGGGAAGGCTCCACCCTTTCAGCATCGGCTCCACCCCCACGGAAAGGCGCGTCGTCGATTCCACCAGATAAGAAACCAGTTCATAAGCGTCGATGCCGTCCGGATACACCATGAAGATCGGATACCGGGAGGTTTCCGTTCGCTTGCCCTTCCCTGTCAGGTTGTCTATTTCCACGTCGTGCATCAACCGCGTGAGGGAATTCACCAGCCTCCGCTCCCGTGGAATGGCCTCCTTGAAATACAGCCAGATCCTCGATTCGCTTGGGAGTTCCCCAAACCGGGAAGCCCCCCGCTCACGCATATTTTTCACCACCTCGGACTCCCGTTCCAGGCTCTCCAGGGTGAACATCCAGGGAGGGCCTCCCTCCCGGTAATGGACCCGCACCCCATCGCTGGCGCATTCCACCAGCATGGGCCGGACATGGGCGGGCGCCCCCACCCAGCGCACCTCCACCGGTTCGCTTTTACGCTCGCTCGCTTCCTGCTGCCGGGACAACATAAGGAAGGTCACGGCGAGAAAGGAAAGCACGCCCATCGTGCTGAGCAATACGCTCAGGAAGGGAAAGAGGGATACGGGGGTGCGGCTTTTCATCGGGTCTGGGAGCTTGACGGTGGTTCTTCCTCTCCCTCGGCAGAGGCGGAAGGCTTCTCTGACTCCGGGGCGGGCTTGGCGGGCGGTGATTCCTCCTGTGATGATTCCGCCTGTG
>CAZOXD010000017.1:9263-26371 GCA_964583525.1 uncultured Pseudomonadota bacterium | reverse complement strand
CCTGTGATGATTCCGCCTGTGGAGCCGGCGCCCGCAACTTGTCCGGCGTTCCGGGTTCATCCCTGCCACTCCCGGCGATGAGGCGGTCGGTAAATTCCTTCACCAGGGGTTGGATGCCCGAAAGCTGGTGGGACATCATCTCCGATTGCTGGGAAAGGCGACTCACCAGGGGTTCGAATTGGGACAGCCAGGTCTGGGAGAGCCGCATGATCCTGTGCAGGTGTTCCTCGTACCCTTCGGTGACCACCTCTTCTCCCGGGTTCACGTGCAGGCGGGGCAACAGTTCCTCCATGCAATATTCCTCGATTTCCAGAAGGAATTCCTCTTCGCTCTTGTGGAGGAAGGAGGTGAGGAGCATCACGGGAATCACCAGCACCAGGGCCAGGAAGGTGGTGTTGAAGGCAATGGCCAGTCCGCCGGTGACTCCGCCCAAGGCCGAGCGCATGTGGGCGTTGAATTGTTCTCCCGCCTCCGCCGCCTGGATGAATTGCGCAAACTCGTTGACGGAAAATCCGATCCCCAGCACCGTTCCGATAAACCCGAGGATGGGAATGGCCCAGATGAATACCTGCAGGACGGTATAGCTGGTTTCCAGCTTCTTCAGGTCGATCTGCCCCTGATAGTCCAACAGGGTATCGAGCCCCTCCTTCTTGGCGGCGCCACGGATAAAATAGAGCACCCGCAACACTCTCCGGAAGATGATGGAATTCTCGAAGCGCCGGGTCTGCAATTTCCCCAGCGCCTCCCGAAGATCGGTCACTACCCGGTCCACGTCGCGGGCATAGATTTTCTGGCCCAACAAAGCCACGACGGCAGGATGGTGGAAGTTCTGCCAGGCCCGGTTCTGCATCCGGAACCGCCAGAGCTTGAACAGGAGAATGAACAGGGACCAAAACGTCATGGCCACGATCACCGGGGAGACCCAATTGTCGTTCTCGAAGAGCGCCAGCAGGCGTCCCTGATCGAGAAAGGGGATGGGGAACACCTCGTAGAAGAACGCCGTGAGGACTCCCCCCAGGAAGAGCGCCTTGAGGAGATCAAGGTTGTCGCTCCATCCCCGCTCCGCCGTATTCATGGGAGGTGGTGGTGTGGGAGCCGGTTGTGAGGGTGTCTGCGACGAGGGTGTCTGGGGCGAAGGGGCCGGGATGGAATCCGTGGACCCCGCCGAAGCGGAGGACGCGCTCGCGGAGGGGGTGCCGGAGGATTCATCCTCATCGCCACGGGAATCTGATTCGGATTCGGGTTGAATCGGGTCGGTCACTTTTTCTCCTTGAGTGGGAGCCATCCGGGGCTCTCCTTGCGGGACTCGGTTTCTAAGGTGGCGGGGACGGCACGAGAGGCGGAAATCGGGCTTCGGGGAGGCCCTTCTCAAGGGGCCGCAACGAAGAAATGGAATCGAAATATCCTTGGCTTGTCATTCCGCCACCGGCCCGGGTTTCAACCCGGGAAAATGGCCGGACGAATGCCTAAAGGCAGTCCTTTGTGGCAGAAATTATTCATCCACCCCCATCGTATTTCGTTATGAATAGCCTCAATCACGATCACGCGAAAATCCGGCACGCGGAACTATCGCACAACATTGGGCACCATTAGAAAGACCTTGGTCGTGTAGGTGGTCAACGTATCCAGCAGCCAGGGAAAGGCGATCATCAGCGCCAACAGAACGGCCACCATTTTTGGAATGATGGCCAGGGTCATCTCCTGGATCTGGGTTACCGCCTGGAAGATGGACACGAGCAAACCCACGACCAATGCGGCGATGAGTGGAGGCGCGGCGATGAAAAACGCCATGCGCATGGCTTCCCTGCCGACTGTAATGACGAATTCGGGTGTCATGGGAATTTTCTCCCGGAGTGATTACGTACGTTTCAACCTCTGCCGGATGAGCTTATTTGGCCACATATTTCCATTCGAATTCGGTAACCGCGGTCACCGCACGAAGAAGCTTTCCACCAGCGCCCCCACGATCAGGTTCCAACCGTCCACAAGCACGAACAGCATCAGCTTCAAGGGCAGGGAAATCATGATCGGAGGCAGCATCATCATCCCCATGGCCATCAAAACCGAGGATACCACAAGGTCCACCACCAAAAAAGGCACGTAAAGCAGGAAGCCGATCTGAAAGGCCGTTTTCAACTCGGAAATGATGAAGGCCGGGATAATGACGTGAATGGGAACATCGTCGATGGTGCGGGGCCTGGGAATGTTGGAAATGCGAACGAACAGGGCCAGATCCTTCTCCCGGATGAACTTCTGCATGAAGGCCTTGAGCGGCACCGCCGCCCGTTCCAACGCCTGGGTTTGGGAGAGCCGTTTGTCCAGGTAGGGACCGAGGGCATTGGAATTGATGTCCGACCAGACCGGCTCCATCACGAAGAAGGTGAGAAAGAGGGCCAGTCCCAGCAGCACTTGGGTGGGGGGCGACTGGTTGGTGCCCAGGGCCTGGCGCATGAATCCCAGAACGATAATGATCCGGGTAAAGGAGGTGGTCATGACCAGAATCGCCGGCGCCAGGGTCAGCACCGTCAGGATGACCAGGATCTGCAGGGTGGTCGCTACCTGCTCGGGAGTATTGGCCTCCCCGATCGTGACATTTACACCGGGAATGGGAGTTTGCGCATGGGCCTGGAGTGACCATAACAGCAACACCCCAAACGGCCAGATTGCATTCCGCAGGAGCCGCAGCTTCATATATTTCAGTTGATCCGCTTGAGTGAACGTACCTTTTGCTTCAACACTTCCGCGAATTGATGGACGGCATCGCCCTTGCCTTCCCGCAGATCCGCCGCTGGGGAATGCTTTTGTTGCCCCGGGGATTCGGACCGGGATTCCTCATCCTCCTTCTCCCCATCCATCAGGCCGCCGGGGCGCACTCCGGCGAAGCCCTTTCCCCCAAGATGGGTGATGTAGGAAATCTGGTTGGGGGTCACCCCGCATGCGATAACCTCGCCATTGATGTCCAGCAGGACGATCTTCTGGCGTGGCCCGATATGAAAGGATGCGACCTGGCGAATGGCATGGGAGCCGGTGAGCCGCCGTAATCGCCCGGCGAAAAACCGGTTGTACAGATAAAGCACGCCATACAATGCCGCGACGATGATCACCAGGGCGATCACCATGGATACCAGGGAATAGAAGAACTCCCCCCCGGCCAAATCGCCAAAGGCCAGTTGTGCTTCCGGTTTCCCGAGCCCTTCGCTGGCGGCGGGCCGGGCGTCTGTCCCTGATTTATTTCCTGCGATCCGGTTTTCCATTTGTTGCAGTAATTTTTCCGCCGGATCCGGTGTGGCGGCAAGGGCCGCAACGGGGACGCCTCCGTCGAGCTTGACCCGTAGCACCTTCCCCTCGGGGATGAGAGAAAGCTTTTGTTTCAGGTCCAGGCCCTGGTCCCTCAGGTTGAAAGTCACCGTTGTGGAATAACGGTTCTGAATGACCCGTATGCTCTTGTAAATGCTCTCCTCCACGGGGCGCAGGTCGCGCACGGGTTTGGTGCTTCCGGTTCCGCTGAAACTCAGTGAGAAAAATCCCTTGCCGTGCTCCTGGACCGGTTGTCCTTGATAGGGCTGGGAGAAAATGAATTCGATGGTTTCCCCCTTGCCAAACATGCGAATGTTTTCCAACTGGCGTGGGAAGCGCTCGGCCATGGCATTGCTCACCCCCAGCACAAGCAGGGTCAGGGAGAGCAACAGCACGGTGCAAATCACGGTGCAAATGATTTTCGGCTTCATGGGAACCTGTCAGGATTGTAGAAAGGAAAGCCGATCATGGGGATCGAGAATTTCCACGATTTTCAATGCGAATTTATCGTTGACGACGACCACTTCACCCTTGGCCACGGACTTCCCATTGACCAGCAAATTGAGGGGTTCTCCGACGAGTTTGTCCAACTCGATGATGCTGTTCAAATTCCAGTCGAGCAAATCGCTGATGTAATAATCCTTCCGTCCCACCTCCACCGTTACGATCAGGCCGACATCGAGGAGGTAGTTGATGTCCACATTGCTGGCACCGCTGGTGATGGTGGCGGTGTTTCCACCTCCAGCCAGCGCAGCGTCCGCCCCCCCTTCAGCGGGGGCAGATCCGGCCGCCTTCTCCTCGGCTCCTGTCTTGACATCCTGTTCCAGCTTGGACCAATCGAGATCGTCCAAACTCTCGTCAAATGAATCAAAATCCAGATCGTCGGCCATGTGGACCTCTTATGCGATATTCGTTCATTTTCCCCGGCCCATTGCCCGGTACGGGCCAGGGGAATGACTCCCGGAACGGGCCGGGGAATGAATCGGGTACACGTATGCCTGTGCCCTGCGATTCATGCAATTTCAGTGCAATTGCTCATTGCAGATAAAATTCCGTGACCAACACCTTCTTGATCGGGTCGGGATCATCCCAATTCCGGTCCTTGTCGTTGGGCAGAAGCGAGCGAATCTTGTTAATCAACCGTTTTTTCAGCAAGGTGCGGTTCCTTCCATCGCGGAGCTGTTCCGAGGTCAGGGTCTGCAATTCCGCGTTGACCAGGTCCCTGACCTCAGCCATCCGCAGGGTGAGGTATTCCTTGGCGTTTTCCTCGCTCAACAGCAAGATCAGCTTTGTCTTCAGGTAGCGGCGGCCGTCGGCAAGATTCACGATAAATTCACCTAAATCCATGTAGAACGGGTCTTCAATCGAACCTCCCCCGCTGCGAATATCGGCCGTTCCCGCGCTTTCCATGCCCGCGCCGCCTCTTCCCCCGGTGAGGAATGTGTAGGCCAAATATCCGCCGATCCCCAGCAATCCCAGCAAAAAAACAAAGAGGATGAGTTTGATGATCCTGCCCAATCCACCGCCTTCGCCAACAGCCATTTTCCCTCCAGATCTGATGTTGACCTCGTTAACTTCGGTCATTTCCCGCCTCGTAATAGATTATCCCGGAAATGCCTTGCCTGTCTGGTACGCTACGGGTTTTCACTGCATTTTCAAAGCCCCTGATTTTCAATGCGCGAAAGAGAACGCGGGACCCGTCAGGGGGCCGCCGTCCTGCGGTTGAGAATGACGATCTCCACCCTGCGATTCAGGGCCCGCCCTTTTCTGGAGATGTTGTCGAACCGGGGCCGGGAAGGCCCATTGCCGGATAACGATAGGCGGTTTTCCGGGACGGATTTCGCAATCAGGCGCAGCAGCACCCGGTGCGCCCGGGCCAGGGACAGTTCCCACAATCCCGGATAGGGAGCCCGCGCCCGTTCCCGGTTGTCCGTATGCCCTTCCACACGTATCCGGTGATGAGTCACCTTCAAAAAGGCGCTCAACTGATCGATGCGGGTCAGCGCCTTTTGATTCAATCTCGCCCTGCCAGGCCGGAAGTAGGCATCTGTCGGCAGGGTCACCACCAATCCCCGTTCCTGCTGCACGATTTCGATTTCCGAAGCGCCGATTTCGTTCAAAAACACCTGCACCAGGTCCTGGGTGACGTCCTTCCTGGGCACTGCCACGATTCGCTGCAAAAACCCAGTCCGGAAGAGGCTGAATACCCCTGAGGTCTGTCCGAAGGCCTCTTGAAGTTTTTCCGCGGGCACCGGGTCCTGGGATGCGAATATCAGGACGAAGAAGGTCATCAGCAACGTCAGCAGATCTGAAAACGTGACCATCCATGCTTCCGTGTCCAGTTGCGATACCTGCCTGACCCTTTCCCGTGGCGGCTTGGGGGGAAGTTCCTGGACTCCCGGGCCGCCTCCGGAATCGGCCGTCATGGCGCCGGCCGCGCCGCTTTCGGTTTCGCTCATGAAGGCCCCTATCTCTCGTCCGGGCGCCGGGGGGTGCCCACGAGGGTGATTGTGACCCGCTGGTTTTTCCCTCGCCCGCTTTCGGTGAGATTGCTGAGGAGGGGCCGTGTGTTTCCATATCCCGCCATGGTGAATCTCTCCGGCGGTATCTCACCGCTTTGCTGGAAATACCGGTATACCGCCATTGCCCGGGCGGCGGACAGTTCCCAACTGTCCGAGTACCGGCCGCCGCGCACCTCCCTGTTGTCGGTGTGCCCCTCGATGCGCACCGGGTTGGTGGTGCGCAGGATCAAGTCATGGATGCTGTTCAGGATCGCACGGTTTTCCTTGATCAATTCGGCGGTGCCCTCCTTGAAGGCGAAGCTTTCGAAGAGGTGCACCGACAACCCTTCCGAGGAAATCACATAGGAAAGTTCCCTCGCCTGATCGTTTTCCTGTACGAATCGGGTCAACTCCCCGATAAACTGCTCCACCTCCCGGGTGGCCTTGAGGGGATTCCGGTCCCGGCTGACGCCGCTCTCCTCCAGTCGGGTGCCCAGCCCCAGGTAGGCCCCTCCAAAGCTTTGGAAGGCCTTGCGCACCTCGATGGCAATTTCGGCCTCCTTGGTCTTGTTTGGCTGCGAAAGGGCCACCAGCAGGATAAAGAAGGCCAGCAGGATCATGTTCAACGACAGGAACAAGATGCGTGACGGATCCTTCTTGGGTCCCTCCTGCTTTTTTCCTGCTCTGGCCATGTTGCTTCCCCGGCTGTGTGATTCCAGGCTGAATTATCCCGTCAAGCTTCCGCGCAGTTTTGGCGCCAGGAAGCTGTTGAGCTTTTGTTCCACCACCCGGGGGTTGTTGCCCGCGCCGATGGACATCACGCCCTCCAGGGTGAGCCGCTTCAGCAGCACCTCCTGGGCGCTGCGCACCCTGAGCTTACCGGAAAAGGGAATGAAGACCAGGTTCGCCATCAGCGCGCCATAAAAGGTGGTGATCAGGGCAATGGCCATGGCGGGCCCGATGGCGGAGGTGTCCTCCAGGTTTTGCAGCATGATCACCAGCCCGATCAGGGTGCCGATCATTCCGAAGGCGGGGGAAAGCGCGCCCATCGAGGCCAACATATCAGCACCGTTCTTGTGGCGTTCTTCGATGAAATCGATCTCGTTGGTCATGATGTTTTCGATGTTTTCCATCTCGATGCCATCCACCACCAGGCCCAATCCCTTCACCAGAAACTCGTCATCGCTCTCGTTCCCCACGTTTTGCAGGCTGAGAATTCCCTCCCGCCGTGCCCGGCCGGAAAAGTCGATAATGGTCGCGATGAGGCTGGAGGTGGATTGGCTCTGGGCGAAAAACACGTTCTTCATCACCCCCCCGATTCCGAGCAGGTTTTCCAGGGGATAGAATACCAGGGTTGCTCCCAGGGTTCCCCCCAGCACGATCAGCATGGAAGGAAGGTTGATGAAGGCGGTTACGAAGGAACCCATCCCCATGACGATGAGGATCATGGCCAGTGCCAATCCGATTACGCTGCCAATATCCATGGATCTTCCTATCGGATGGTTGATTGGGTGGAAATGCAGGGTGGCGCGGTCCCCCACTTTTCACGATCCCGGACGAACGAATCCCGGGCCGGCCATGGGTCGCTGACCGGACCCGTGCAAAAGAAGGCCGTGCATATGAAGGCCGCCGCCCTGAATTTGTGGAAGGTCGGCCAATTGACAGAATTATTGCCGGGGAACTTGCAGTTGGGACTCGGAATCATCTGAAAAATCCTTTTTTCAGATCGTTTCCATTCTCTTCTGAAAGGCGCGCCTCCTGGGGCGCCGATTTTCCTACTCCTACCGGGTTTTCCGCCAATTATCAAACCTTTCTCGAATTTTACAATGGGCCGGGTTCAATGCAATGAATAAATCCAGTCATTGAGTGGGATAAACCACCCCGGACATGGCGCCAATCCCGAAAGATCGGCGGGCACGGAAACCCGCCCCACTCCGAATTGGCATCTTGATAAGGTTAATGTCCGGGAAACTTTTTGAGAATGCGGTTAACCTGCTCCCAATACCCTTTCCAAGGCGGGAGCGGGGAGGCTACCCTTTAAATGGCACTCCCGATCCAGCCAGGAGCGGCCGGCATGGAAACTCCTCAGGGAGGAGGAATCCGCAATGGAATGGAAACAGCCTCGGATACGGAATTGAATACGGATTTGCATCAAGCCAGGGGGAATCAAGCCGCTGAGAATCGCGCCAAGCCGGATTTCGCGGCCTGGCTGGCCAGCGAATTTCAACGCCCCGTCGAGTTCATCGGCAACGTCATCAAACTGCTGGACGAGGACAACACCATCCCCTTCATCGCGCGCTACCGCAAGGAGGCATCGGGGAGCATGGACGAGGTGCAACTGCGCTCCCTGCGGAACCGCATGCACTATCTGCGCGAATTGGAAGAGCGGCGCGCCACCGTCCTTTCCTCGATCCGGGAGCAGGGAAAGCTTACGGCCGAACTGGAGGCGAAGATCAACGCGCTCTCCACCAAGCGGGAGTTGGAAGATCTTTACCTGCCCTACCGGCCCAGGCGGAAAACCCGCGCCTCCGCGGCTAGGGAAAAGGGATTGGAGCCCCTGGCCCTGGCCCTGTTCATCGAAGGGGTAGCCGATGGGATGGCCGATTCTGTGGCCGATCGCATGATCTCGGAATTCATCGGGCAATTCGGCGGCGAAATCGGCGGCGAAATCGGCGGCGAAATCGGTGGTGAAATCAGCGAGGAAGAGGTCTGGGCCGGGTGCCGGGACATCCTGGCGGAAATGGTTGCCGAAGATGCGGATACGCGCGGTTGGATCCGCGGAAAAACGGAGCGGGAGGGGAAGATCGTCTCCGCGCCCACCCGGGAGTTTGCCGGGCGGAAAACCAAGTTCAGTGACTATTACGCGTATGCGGAACCGCTTGCCAGGATTCCCGCCCACCGCTATCTGGCCATGCGCAGGGGCGAGAACGAAAAAGTGTTGAAGGTGCGGATCGCCGCGCCGGAAGAGGATATCCTGGAACGCCAAGCCCGCACATGGGGTGTCGGCGCCCAGGGACGGATGGAGGATCAGTGGCGGTTGCTCCTGGAGGATGCCTACCGGCGGCTGATCGCCCCGGCGGTGGAAGTGGAACTTCGGGTGGCCCTCAAGGAACGGGCGGACGGGGATTCCATCTCCATCTTCGGAGAAAACCTGACCCATCTCCTGCTTCAGCCTCCCGGAGGACACAAGGTGGTGCTGGGACTGGACCCCGGCTTCCGCACCGGGAGTAAATGGGTGGTGGTGGACCGCACCGGAAAGCTGCTCGATCACGGCGCCATCTTTCCCCTCCCGCCCGGAAACCAGGTGGGGCAGTCGGCCCAGGCGATCTGCAAGGTCATCGAGGCGCATCACGTGGAAGTGGCAGCCATCGGCAACGGCACCGCCTCCCGGGAACTGCTGGCCTTCGTCCGCCAGACCCTCGCCAAAGCGCGGATCGAAATTCCCGCCGTGCTGGTGAGCGAAGCCGGGGCCTCGGTCTATTCGGCCTCCGACACGGCGCGCGAGGAATTTCCCGATCTCGATGTCACAATCCGGGGCGCGGTTTCCATCGCCCGCCGCTGGCAGGATCCCCTGGCGGAGTTGGTGAAGATCGATCCGAAATCCATCGGGGTGGGCCAATACCAGCATGACGTGCAACAGACCCGCCTCCGGCAGACACTGGACGAGGTGGTGGAATCCTGCGTGAACCGGGTGGGCGTGAACCTGAACACGGCCTCGCTGGATTTGCTGCGGTACGTATCCGGAATCGGCGCCGCCCAGGCGAAGGAAATCATCGTGTTTCGCGAAGCCCGCGGGCCTTTTACCGCCCGCGGCGAACTGGAACGCGTACCCCGGCTGGGGCCGAAGGCCTTCCAGCAATGCGCAGGATTTCTCCGCATCCCCGGCGCGCCCAATCCCCTCGATGGGTCTGCGGTACATCCCGAGCATTATCCCGTGGTGGAAAGCATGGCCGCCGAACTGCAGATACCCCTCCCGGATCTGGTGGGTAACGATGAGGCCGTCGCCGGCATCGATCTCAACCGTTATGTCGGCGGCGGCACGGGGCTGCCCACCCTCAAGGATATCCTGGAGGAACTCCGCAAGCCGGGCCTCGATCCCCGGGTGCCCCGGGAAGATGTGGTTTTCGACGACCGAATCACCGAGATCGGTCACGTCAGGGAAGGGATGCGACTCAACGGTGTCGTCACCAACGTCACCCACTTTGGGGCATTCGTCGATATCGGGGTACACCAGGACGGGTTGGTGCATATTTCGCAATTGGCCGATCACTTCGTGAAGCGCCCTCAGGATGAGGTCAAGGTCGGTCAGACTGTGCGAGTCACCGTGCTGAAGGTGGATGCTGAACTGGGGCGGATCGGGCTCTCCATGAAAAGCCGGTCCGGCGCCTCAAAGAGTGGGAAAAACGGCGGAAAAGAAACCCGGAAATAATCATGCGGTTGAACCGCCCCTCCTCTCCCCATCCCCTTCGCCACGATTCCTCCCCAATTGGGAATTATCGATGCCGTTTTCCACTTTTTCTGACGATCCAATAAAATTATGATAAATTCAAACATAACAACCCGATTTAGCGTTTAAGCAGACAGAAGATGAAATTGATTCCCAGAGTCCGGCACAATCCATTTTCCAGCCCAAAGGGAATGATGAAAAAAAATACGCTGAAAATCTTAATATTGTAAATATAAATATATTTATATGATAATATATGGTATGGTCCTTGTACGGCTTGAAGGGTCGATTGAAACGATTGGCAAACCCTGCATTCAGGGAATTGAGACCAAAATTCGGGATTCCTGACGGAAGATCGCCATGTTAGGTCAAAAGAAAGCCGATGAAGCCCCCCCCTCCCTGTTGGATCGGGAAGGAAAATTCGTAGGCCATCTCAACCGGGAGGGCTTGGTTTGGCTGGGAAAACGCTACGAATGGTTCAACAAAATCCGCACGGCCAAAAAGGGCGGGCTTAAGATCTTTTCCGATGCCAGCCTGGAAGAGCAGATGGAGGCCACCCGCTCTGCGCTGAATCTGGTCATGCGCACCCTCAACACCTCCCTGTTCATGGCGTATAACAACGTCGTCGACACCGTGACAAATTCCGGCGCGGCCCCGGAAGATTGGCTGGAGAAGGTGGAAGGCGACCGCAGCAATCCTCCCGCGCTGACGGATGAACAGGACGCCGCCATCCTGGGATGGATGCCCCTCAAGTTCCTCAACCTGGCCAAGCCGGTGCGGGACAAGGGCAAGGGGTTGGAATTCTATACCGACGGCCTGATCAAAAAGCTGTACTTCAAGGTGATCGGTTTCTATACGGACTCCCGCAATTGGGATCCGGAACGGGTGGGCTATTTTCTTCAGGGTTTGGAGCCCGATGCGGGATTGCAGGAGGTGCAGGCCAAGCTCTCCGCCCTGAAGGCGGAGGCGGAAATGTTCGCCGCAACCGCGATTCCGTTCAAGTTCGGACGCGTTAGCCGCCGCAAGGAAGCCGGCCAGAAAAACGCCATCGAAGACACCTTCGAGATCAGTGACGGGGAACTGGTGCACGATTTGTACTTCCAGAGTTTCCTGCTAAGCGGATTGGAAAAGTTCATCTTCCGCTATTTCGTGACCCTCCTGTCCTCCACCACCAACCCGCTGGCGTTCAAGCAAATCTCACTCATCTTCCAGCCCGTGCTGGCCAAGGTGGTGGAGATGCATATCCGCTTTCAGACCTCCTTCGCCACCGAGCGGGAGAAAATCCGCCTCCGCAAGGCGTACATGGAGTTCTATAAATCACGGGAAAGCCTCCCCCCCGTGGAGACGGTGACCAACAACGGCAAGACGTCGCGCAAGATCAACTACAACCAGAAGATCATCGATGCGCTGGCGTATTCCCGCAGCCAGCAATATTCCCCCAAGCAATCCGAGGTGTGGAGCCAGTTTCTGGAGAGCGAAGTGATCGCCCATGCGGACACGCCGCGGGGATTCGCCCTGTTGCTGGAAATCCTCAACATGATGATGTTTGACACCAAGTGCGCCATGGAAGGCAAGATCCGATCCGCGGTGGACTTGCGGGAATTTGCCGATGAGCAGGAAAAAATGGGGAAACTCCAGTTGGTCAACAAGAAAAAGCTGCTGGAAGCGGAAAAACGGGATAAGTCCAGAAGGATGGGGAAATTCAAGGTACTCAAGCAGATGAACATGGTCGAGACCATCAAAATTGAACTGGAACAACTGGAATCCAAGGGGAAGACCGAAATCGAACAATTCGAGGGTGCCATCCAAAAGCGGCGGGAAGTGATGATCGGGCGTGTGGAACAACTGGAGGCAGCCGCCCACAGTGACCGGGATATCAACCAGGGGAAGAGTGCCACCGCTCTCTATTCTCTCATTCCGCAATTGGACACCGACAAGACGTTTCGCGGCGGGTTGGTCACGCATCTGATGCAACATATTCAGGATGACAGGGACGATCATTACCACAGCCTCTATCACAGTCTGTTTCAGGTGTTCTCCGACCTGTTCCCCACCGAAAAGATGATGCTCCGCACGGCCATCGGCCAGAAAATCCCCCTGCAACCGGGAGAACTGGAAGTCTCGCCGCAGGAAATGCAGGCCTACAAGGGACAGATCGCTTCCCGCAAGCAGGAACTGGATGCCGAGGTGCCCGGAATCCTGGAGCAGAAACTTTCCCAGGGGACCATCCGGGCTTCCATCAGCCAACTGCTCGATTTGGGTCTGACACCCCAGAGCCTGGTGTTGATGTTCCAGATGCCCTTCGCCGCGCCCAACAAAGCCGGAACGAAAATTCCCGGGGAGGCGGTGAAAAAACTGCTCATGATCAATCAACTATCTCACCCGCTCCCGGAGCACGATATCATCCTTCCCAACGTGGATCCCTCGTCGCCCGCGTTGAAGAAGATCAATTTCAATCGGCTGCAAAAGCTGATGGAATAACCATCCCGGCATGAGAATCGCCGAACTGCGCTGGGAAGCCTATGCCCTTCCCTTCCTGGCACCATTCATCACGGCCCGCTCCCATCTGATCGAAAGGCGGGGGTATATTCTCCAATTGACCGATGATACAGGCCGCGCCGGCTTTGGCGAGGCCGCCCCGCTCCCGGAATTCGGGGGGGAAACTCCCGAACGCACCCAAGAAGTCCTGGCAGCCTGGAGCAAAACCCTTCCCGGGAAGCGGGTTTCCCTGGAGATAGCGGGGGAGGGCCTGCCCCTCCCGGCTTTCGGGGTGGCTCCCGAACCTTCTCCCGCGCCATCGCGGCCATCAATGCCAGCGATGCACTGTCCCGCCGCGTTGCACGCCCTGGAACAGGCCCTGCTGGATCTGGCCTGCCAGGATGCCGGCAGGAGCATCGCTTCCCTGCTGCATTCCAACCCCCCCGGCGAAGTTTCCGTCAATGCCACCCTCGGTTCCGGCACCCCCGCCGCGATGGCCGAAGCCGCCTCACGGGCGGTGTCGGATGGATTTTCCACCCTCAAGCTAAAGGGCGGCGCCCTGTCTCAGCAAGAGGATACCGAACGCCTGGCCGCGGTTCGCGAGGCCATCGGCCCGGAACCGAAACTCCGGATCGACGCCAATGGCGCCTGGGATTGCCCGGGTTCCCTGGAGCGCCTGCGGGCCTGGAAGCCGTTCGGGCTGGAGTATGTGGAGCAACCCGTCCCCGGGGAAGACCTCGGCGGGATGATCCGCCTCTGCCGGGAAAGCCCGGTGCCGGTGGCGGCCGATGAGGCGTTACGCACACCCGAGGATGCGTTGCGGCTTCTGCAGGAACGGGCGGCCCATGTGCTGATTCTCAAGCCGATGCTGCTGGGAGGAATCTTCAACACCCTGCGGGTTGCCCGCGCCGCCCACGGTCATGGAGTTCCCGTGGTCGTTACGACCGTGTTGGAATCCGTCCTGGGCCGCGGCGGAGCCCTGCAAGCCGCTGCTGTCATCGATGGAATGCACCGGGAGGCCGGGGTTCCCGGTGCGCCTCCTGCACACGGCCTGGCGACGGGCAGCCTGTTGGCCCGGGACCTCGTCCCCACTCCCCCCGCTCCCAAGGATGGAAAAATGGTGATTCCGGAATTAACCCCGGCGGAGTTGAACGGACTGTTCCCCTCCACAATCCCGTAGTCCTCCCCGGCTTCATCCTGTCAATGGAAATTGGGTCGGTTTGGTAATCCTGGTAACGGCAACGACAACAGCATCCGCGGATTGCGCGGATTGCACAGATTTGAACTGCAACTGCAAGAGCAACAGCAGGGGGAACCGCAACGGCCTGCCCCACCCCGGCCCACGGTTGGACCGATGCCACAATGGTGGCCCCGCAGACGCCGTTTCCCTCCCTGCTCAGCGGGGAGGGAAGGAGCGCCGTCAGGCGCGGGAGGGTGGGGTAGCCCCGGTTTGATTGGGTTCCTTTCGCAATCGGGGCGACCTCACCCCGCCGCCTGACGGCGGCACCCCTCTCCAAGGGGAGAGGGGAACTGCAACGGCCATCGCGGATCCATGCCTTTGGAATTGGGTTCGTATCGTAATATCTATTTTAATTGATAAACCTCTATTATATCAGTATATTATAATGGATTACGCCGCGTTTGTCCAGGGAAAATACACGGATCGGAGGGCAAATTTAGGATAGGCTTCGGTTTCTTCCCTGGCCTCCAATCCCGCGTTGTTGTCCCCGTCGATTCCTCCCCTTTTCCTTTTTGGGGTGCAGGTGGCTGCGCTCCCCACCGGAAGGCGTCGGAGTGAGGTTGCAGTTATCCGCGTTTATCTGCGTTTATCTGCGGTTCCAATGCTTTTGCAGTACCAATCCGCACAATCCGCGAAATCTGCGGATACGTTGTTGCCGTTGCGGTTCCCCCAGCAGTTGCAGTTTGCTGTTCTTTGCGGCTTGGCGGCTTTGCGCGAGCAGTCCGCAGTTGAAATCAGTATTTATCAGTGTTCATCAGTGGCCAATCCTTGCTTTTCGCTGTTCCATCCGCGTCCATCCGCGCCGTGTCCTGAGCCTGTCGAAGGGTTTATCAGCGGTTCCCATGCTATTGCTGTTCGCAGTTTCCCCCCCCCCTTCACAGCGCCGCTTTGCGGGAAAGGGAGAGCCGTCCGGCGCGGTCCGGGTCCAGCACCTTGACCCGCACCACGTCGCCTTCCTTGGTGACGTCGTTCATGCGTTCCACCCGGCCTTCCGCCCATTCGGAGATATGCACCAGGCCGTCCTGGCCGCGGATGCGCACGAAGGCCCCGAAGTCCTTCACACCGGTGACCACCCCTTCGTAGACCGTCCCCATCTCCAGGGTGCCGGCCACTTCCAGCACGGCGTCCCGGGCATCGTGGAGTCCCTGGCGGCCCGTGGCGTAGATGCGCACGGTGCCGGAATCGTCGACTTCCACCCGCACGCCATGGGTGCGTTGAATCTCCTGGATCACCTTGCCGCCCGGGCCGATCAAATCGCGCACCCGGTTGGGCGAGATGCTTAACGTGGCGATCACCGGCGCATGTTCCTTGACCTCGCTGCGGGGGCCGGCCAGCGCCTTGGCCATTTCGCTCAGGATGTGCAGCCGGCCCTGGCGGGCCTGCTCGAAGGCCTGGGCCATCACCTCGGGCGGGAGGCTGCCGATCTTGTTGTCCATCTGCAGGGCCGTGATCCCGTTTTCCGTTCCCGCCACCTTGAAGTCCATATCTCCCAGGTGATCCTCGTCCCCCAGGATGTCGCTGAGCACGACGTACTTGTCCTCGCCCTTGATGAGGCCCATGGCCACGCCGGCCACCGGCGCTGACAGGGGCACCCCGCCGTCCATCAGCGCCAGGCATCCGCCGCACACCGTGGCCATGGAGGACGAGCCGTTGGACTCGCTGATCTCGGAGATCAGGCGCAGGGTGTAGGGAAAGGCGTCCTCCCCGGGAAGCACGGCCTCCAGGGCCCGCCGGGCCAGGGCACCGTGACCCACCTCCCGCCGGCCCGGGCCGCGCAGGGGGCGCGCCTCCCCCACCGAGTAGGGTGGGAAATTATAGTGGAGCAGAAAGCGCTGGTGGGAGACCCCCTCCAGGGATTCCACCAGCATGCGGTCCTTTTGGGCGCCCAGGGTGAGGGACACCATGGCCTGGGTTTCGCCCCGGGTGAACAATGCCGAGCCGTGGGTGGAAGGCAGCCAGTCCACCTCGATGGAGATGGGGCGGATTTCGTCCGGAGCCCGGCCATCCACCCGTTTTCCGTCCTTTAGCACCTGCTCCCGCAGCAATTCCCCTTCCAGGGCCTCCAGCCGTGCGCGGGCCAGGGCGGCCCCGTTTTTTCCATCACGGTCTTTTCCATCACCGTCTTTCCCCCCATCGCCTTCCGGGGAAGCGGCGATTTCCGCGGCGATTTCCGCGGCGATTTCCCCTGTGACTTCGGTGATGGCTGCGCGGACGGCCTGATGGCGGCCCAGCTTATCGGTGATGGCCAGCGCCCCGGCCAGCGCCTCCCGGCCCCGCGTTTCCACCTCCGTCAGAAAGGCCGGGGGTTCGGGAGCCTCGGGGAGCGGCGCTTTCTCCTTCCCGGCGGCTTCGCGCAGCTTGTCCATCCCGTCCAGCAAGGGCGCGGCCTGTTGGGTGGCGAAGTCCAGCGCTGCCAGCACTTCCGCGTCCGGTATCTGCCCGGCGCCTCCCTCGATCATCACCATTCCCTCGCCGCTCAGGGACACAACCAGATCCAGCTCGGAGCGCTCCAGTTCGGCCTGGGAGGGCAGCACCACCAGGGCGCCGTCCACCCGCCCCACCCGGATCGACGCGGCGGGCCCGTCCCAGGGAATTTCCGAGATATGCAGCGCCGCGGCGGCGGAGATCATGGCCAGCACGGGAGTGTCCGAGGCCGGATCGTAGCTGAGCACCGTGGAGATGACCTGCGTTTCGCGGCGGTAGCCCTTGGGGAACAGCGGCCGGATGGAGCGATCGCACAAGCGGCTGGAGATCACCTCGCGGTCCGAGGTGCGCCCCTCGCGGCGCAGAAAACCGCCCGGGATGCGCCCGGCGGCGGACATGAACTCCCGGTAGTCCACCGTCAGGGGCAGGAAGTCCACCTCCCGCTGCGAGGCAGGGTCGTAGACCACGGTGGAGAGGATCACCGTGTTTCCCTCGCGCAGCACCACCGCGCCGTGGGCCTGCCGGGCGATCTTCCCTGTTTCCAACTCGATGGTGCGCTCTCCGACCTGCACGGACTGGCGAAACATATCGGTGCTCCTTGGATTTGGGCGGTAATGGGCGACAGAACACCCTCCTGATCCATGCGCCTGCCGGATCATCAATGGCCAAAATGGGGCCGCTTCCCTGACCTACGATAATGCGGGGATGGGGTCAATGCGCG
>CAZOXD010000017.1:5453-9163 GCA_964583525.1 uncultured Pseudomonadota bacterium | reverse complement strand
TGGGGCTTTACAACCACCTGCGATATCATGAACTAATGGGAGCGCAATCAGATTGTCCAGCCGAGAATTAGGTGGATGAACCCTATGAAATTTCTAAATCATTATTTCGGGATATCACCACATAAAATCAAATCAAAATGTGACCTTGAGATCAGTTCCAAATGTTATCCCTGAAAGATCGCAAGCAGCTATCAATATTCGCGCTACATCAACCTTCGAATAATTTGTTCCCACCCACCAGCCATGCCTAACCTCGGCTGTATACCGGACGAGATTATGCTTACCTGGGTGTATCGCTTCCGGATAATTGGCGACAAAAGGCCGTGTACGCCCACCTCTCAAAGAGAATTGCTGAAGGAAGTTCGGGTTTAGGTCAGCCAGTATTCCCAGAACGCTAACTAGGACCTCCTTTAGGCTACTAACCCCGTAGGATTCTCCGAGTAGGTCAATGCGATATTTGCTTAGGTGTGAATTTTCCTGGCTCCATGAATCTTGAATTGTCGGCTCTTCATGGGTATTTGCTTGGGATTCACTTATAAGGCGTATGATTTTTTCATCAACGGATTCATGTGAAGACGCACCATTTGCCAGTAGCGCAGCCAAGGTCTCCTGTCTAATCGGCACAAGTATTGTTTCGATGTTCATTTTCTATTTCCCTTTCCGATTGCGCCGCAAAACAGCTTTGCGGTGCTTCTCTGTGGTGTTGTAGCAGGTAACTACTGTGTCACCAGCAACCACTGCCTTGCAGTTTCTCAGCCGCTCGAATGTATTGATCTGGCCCTTGAGCAGGGCTATTTCTCGTTCAGCGTCTTTGTTGAGCAGAATTACTGACATATCATCCAGAGGAGTGCCAAAATGGAGTATGACCTCTGAATCCTGATCGCGGAAGCCCCGCTGCCGAAAGCGCTTCTCAGCATGACGCGAATATGCCATTGCGGACATGATCATTCCTCCCCGGTCTCGTTTTTTTCCGAAGTTGATTGTTCATCATCTTCTGACTCTTTAATGGTAAGGTCGATATCTTCGACTTCGATATGGTGGTCTTGAAAATCTGAGGAACCTAGATCGAATAAACTTACCGGCCTGTACACTTTCCTATATTTATCGGGATCAAATGTTGCTAGCAGCTTCTCTTTGATTCTGCCTGTCAAATTTTCTAGGCTGCGGATGTAGTTTGAATTTTCTGTGTATTCCATTTCTAAAAAGTTTTGAATTTCCTCAGCCGCTTCTTGAGCCAGACCAAATGCCATCATTGACCCGGCGAAAATCCGTGCCGTCTTTTCGTTAGTAATATCACGAGCAATGAATTTACCCTTGACGGTACCGGCATCATTTGGTCGAAACTGAATAACGTGGAATTTGTCCCCATCCTGGACAATTTTTAAATCCTCAGCTTCACCGCGAAGTCGGTTTACCTCCTCTTTTAGTGTTTGGAAGGCCACCAAGAGGACATACGCTTCCTTGGCCATGCGCGGTACTCGCCCCCCCTTGAGCCAGCCGGTTAGTGTTGACTCCCCAATCCCTAGATATTCACAGAACCTTTTGCGGAATGGTGCAAATGGGCCGAAGTTTTCGAGCTCCTCAACCAAGGTTTCGGTGTCTAACACGTTCTCGCAAAATACACCGATTTTGGCCTCTTCGAGTTCGAGAAGCGAATTTACATTTAAATAATCGTCCAGATTTCGCATTTTTTTCTCCAATAAATTTTAAAACAATTCCATAATAGGCAATTGTATTTCATTTGTCAACTTTATTTTTAAAATATCTTCATATTTTGTTTTGCATTGCATCTGCTCCCGTCAAACTCAGAGATTGAGCAGACGGGCCATTCGAATTTCGTGGGGATGACAAGTCGGATCGATCAAAAAGAAGTATCGATCCAAATTCAAAGCAAGAGTGCCTGACACGTGGAGGTTCCGAGAGAAGGTTTTTTAGAGAATCGGGAATAGAATCCAGAACTGTCCTTTACTCTGGCCGAAGTCCACAATCATGAAATTTCACGGGACAATTTCGGGGCACTTCGCGGCAAATAACGGCGATAAACCACCATATACAACCAAAAACCCTTCTGATTAATTCCCTATTTTGATTGTGGTTGTTTGTCCTAACATGGTGTAGTTGTTTGGCGAAATCACCTTCCAAATGTGCGCGGTTGGAAAACGCAAAACTAGCGGCAGGGAAATTTCCAGCCGGATCAACTTGAATTTCGGAAAACCGGGAACATGGCAAAACGGGACAGCGGGTACGACGTAATCGTAGTAGGGGCCGGCAATGCGGCCCTGGCTGCGGCGGCTTCGGCCCGGGAGGCGGGAGCGGAGCGGGTGCTGGTGCTGGAAAAGGCGCCCCAGGAACTGCGCGGCGGAAACACCCATTACAGTGGGGGCCTCTACCGGTTCGCCTTCGACAAGCCGGAATATCTGCTGCCCATCCTCCCCGACGCGGAAAAGCAGGTGCCCGGCTTCTACGAGGGCGTGCAGCCCTATCCCAAGGAGATGTTCTGGGCGGATCTGCTGCGGGTCACCGAGGGCCGCACCGACCCGGATCTGGCCGAAATCGTGATCGGGCGCTCCTACGATACCGTGCGCTGGCTGGTGGAGCAGGGGATCGAGATGGAGGCCGCCGTCTCCCTGAGCGCCATCAAGGTGGACGGCAAGGTACGCTGGTCCCCCGGCGCCGTGGTGCGGGCCAAGCACGAGGGCGTGGGCCTTTCCAAAATGTGGTTCGGAATCATGGAGAAGCTGGGGGTGGAGGTGCGCTACGAGACCGGAGCCATCGGGCTGCTCCGGGACGCTTCCGGCCGGGTCACCGGGGTCACCGCCCAGGGTCCCGGCGGCATTGGCGAGATCGGCGCCCGGGCTGTGGTGCTGGGATGCGGCGGCTTCGAGGCCAATCCGGAATGGCGGGCCCGCTATTTGGGGAAGCCCTGGGATTCCGCCAAGGTGCGGGGCACGCGCTACAATGCCGGGGACGGGCTGGCCATGGCCTTCGCCCTGGGCGCGATGCCCCATGGCCAGTTCACCGGGTGCCATTCCACGCCCATCGATGCCGACGCCCCGCCCTACGGCGACCGCAAGCTGACCGACAAGACCAACCGGCTATCCTATCCCCTGGGGGTGCTGCTCAACCGGAAGGGAGAGCGCTTCTTCGACGAAGGGGAGGACTTCCAGTTCTACACCTACGCCAAGCTGGGAGGGATCATCCTCAACCAGCCGGGCAGCGTCGCTTACCAGATCTTCGACAGCAAAACCACCGAATTCCTGGAGCCCCGCTACAAGACCGGCACGCCCATCGTGGCCGATACCCTGGACGAATTACTCGACCAACTGTCCCTGGAGCAGCCCCTGGGACGTAGTGCGGCCGGGGACACCCTCCACGGGTTCAACACCTGCCCCCGCAACGGGAGCTTCGATCCCACCCGGCTGGATGGGCTGACCACCATGGGGCTGGAAACCCCGAAATCCAACTGGGCGCAATTGCTGGACACTCCGCCTTTTTACGCCTATGCGGCGACCGGGGGCATCACCTTTACCTTTGGTGGAGTGCGCGTGGACGCGCAGGCCCGGGTGACCGGCACCCACTGGAAGCCCATCGCAGGTTTGTACGCCTGCGGGGAAATGGTGGGCGGATTGTTCCACAATAATTATGCCGGGGGCACCGGCCTGATGTCCGGGGCGGTGTTCGGACGCATCGCGGGAAAATCCGCGGCGGAA
>CAZOXD010000017.1:3782-5353 GCA_964583525.1 uncultured Pseudomonadota bacterium | reverse complement strand
AATCCGCGGCGGAACACGCGCCTTGAGCCCGGGAAGGCCCGTGCGGAGGGAGTATCCCCAGGCCTGCATGGTACAACTTCGCACCCCAACCGGTGGAGCCGATGGAACCCGAAAGCGACCAGATATCCCGCCAACTCTCCCTAAAACCGGCGGCGGCTCGCCGCCAATGGGGATGCGGACAAGCCTGTCCGCATCCCGGCCGCGGAGAAACGGAGGGGATTGACCGCCTTTTTGCAATTCCACGGGTTTCTGTTGCAATAGCTGAATTAAACAAGTCTAGGAGGATCGATCCTTGCAAATCCGGTGGAAGAGCGAGTAGGGCCCATGGGTGAAAATTATGGTACCATGAACCCGGAATCAATCCCGCAACACTCATCAACCCTCTAGCGATGGCCATGAAGGGAGAAGACACACTCAAGCGAGAACAGGCGATCCTGGAGGAAATTATCCGCTATTACATGGACCGGCACGAGGCCATCAGCGCCCGCACCTTGTCCAAGATTTCCCGGCTGGCCCTCTCCCCCACGACCATCCGCAATCTGATGGAAGACCTGAGCGAAGAAGGCTTCCTGACCACCGAGGGCGTGAGCCGGGGGCGTATCCCTACCCAGAAGGCCTTCGCGATCTATGTCACCCAACTCGGCGACCGGCCCCCGCCAACTCCGGCGGACACGCCGCACATCACCGCCATGGAGGAGGGGGAACCCCCGCTGCTGCCATCGGCGGTGCGCCAGATCGGGCGATATCTGGAGCGTCACAGCGGGTGCGCGGTCTGTATTTCGCTGCCGCGAAAGGATCTCTACCCGCTGGACTGGGTACGCTTTTCCACCATTCCCTACAATCAGGTGTTGGTTTCCATGCGCACCCTTTTTGGGGATCTGTGGAGCAAGGTGCTGATATCCAGCGATCCATTTCCCGAAGAACTGCTGCGGGAGGTGGGACGGTTCATCAATGAAAATTACCGTGGGCGCACCCTGGAAGCCATCCGGGACGATATCATGGCGGGCGAGCCCAAGGATCTGCTGGCCGAGATGCCCTCCCTGGGCGCCGCGTTCCGCATGCTTCGCAAGGCCTTTGAATGGAACGAGGAGCCGAAGCACCGGGTGTGGGGGATGGATAACCTCTACCGCATGCCCGAATGCCAGGATGCGGAATTGTTGGTGTTGATCCACAGGGCGCTGGAAGACCCCGGGTTTCTCACGGCCACCCTGGAACGGGCCCGCCGCGTGGGTGGGGGATGGATCTCCCTGGGCACCGAAACCGGATATGCCGGGTTGGAAATGTGCGCCCTGGTGGGCTATCCTTTTGCATGGCGCAAATGGCGGGGGCTGCTGGGAATTCTGGGCCCCATGCGGATGAACCATGCCAATGTGCTGGGCTTGGCGGCCACCGCGGGACAAGCCCTGGGAGAGCACCTGGAAGATTCCGTCGCCAAACTGGGCATCCGCCCCTGAACGCGGTTCGGTAATGGGGCTACGGATAAGCCTGTCCGTAGCCCGGAAATGGTGCTACGGACAAGCCTGTCCGTAGCCCGGAAATGGTGCTACGGACAAGCCTGTCCGTAGCCCGGA
>CAZOXD010000017.1:0-3682 GCA_964583525.1 uncultured Pseudomonadota bacterium | reverse complement strand
ACGTGATCGCGGGTTGCGCCTTGGGTGGGCGCAATCCATAATGGCGTATCCAGGACGGCGATCTCCCGGCCCTCTTCCCAATTCTCAACACAACGGCCTACCACGGATGGCAAGTCCCACGGTAAAAACATCCAAAACCTCTAAAATCCCCGTTACTGCATCTTCCCCCGTATCCTCCGTCCGGGGAGCGCACAACTCCATATTGCTGGAGATGCCCGTACTGGGGCACTCCCCCGCATCGGGCCGGTTGCTGCGCGGCCTTTCACCCTTCCTGGACGAACGGGGGGCGGACCACGTCTTCCTGTTGACCCACAGAAAGTGGCGGGAGCCCTGGAGCGGGGATCCGGATCTCGTGGTGGCTTTCCAGGAACTGGTGCATTGGGAGCGCGGGGCGGGGGGTGGAATCTACCGGGGCGTCTGCGCAAGAGACGCCGCCTTGCAGCGCGAGGAGATCCTGCAGGCCTTCCAGTACGAGCCTCTCTCCCTTATCGACTTCACGGCTCGCCGCATGGAGAGCGCGGTCATTTCCAGCAATGCACCCCTGTCGCTGGAAATTTGCCATATCGCAAAGCCCTGGGGCCGGGAGGGATGGTACACCGGCATCGAAAAGCGGGGATTGTCCCGGGTGCGCACTTCCTCGGGCAGCACGGACCTCCCCTATGCCTTGGGCATGTTTCCCGTCCCCCTGATCGGGGAGCGGGAAGTTCCGCCCATCCTGCTGAAAACCCTCGAGCCATTCCCCGAGGCTGTGTATGGGGATCTCTATCTGGAAGTTCACCGGGAGAAGTGGGAAACCTACATCGTCCTGTCCCTGGACCCCAAGGCCTGGCCCGATGGCGAAGGGGCCCTGCGGGCAGGGTTGAACCCCAAGCGGGTGGAAGCCTACCGCAAAAAGCACGGGGAAAAATGGCAAAAGGCGCTGGGCAAAAACCTCATGGCCGCCATCAAGGCCTATGAGAAGGTGCGCAGGGAAATCGACCAGCGGCTGGACAAGGCCCTGGAAAAGCGCGGGGAAGATCCACAACAACCTCTGCCTCCCAATGTCCATAAGAAACTGCTGGAGAAAGTTCCGAAAAAACTGCGCGCCTCGGAGGAGGAAAAACGGGCCGCCGTGGAGGACTTCCTGGGTCTGGTCAAGCTCAAGCCCGGGGACGTGGCCTGCCTTCCGCCCGGCGTGCTGCACTCCCTGCAACACGGGGTGAAAGTGATCGAATTCCAAACCCCCACCTACGAGCGCCTGATCGCCATGTTCGCGCAGAAGGTGCTCACCCAGCCTCATTGGGACGTGGAGAAGGCGATTGAGTGGATGGAAATGAAGCCCTACAAGCCCCGTTCCCCGGAGGTGCGGGAGCAGGAGGAAGACCTGCTGGTGGAAAGAGTGGTGGACTTTCCGCAATTCCAGGTGGAGCGGATCAAGCTGCCCCTGAACCGCAACCGCGCCGGGAGAACCGAAGGGAACAACCGCTACCAGTTGTTGACGGTCACCGAAGGGAAAGGGGAATTGATTCTCCCCGGCGGGGATACCTATCCCCTCGTGCCTGAACAGGCCTATCTGCTGCCTGCCACTATGGGGGAATATTCCGTCAACGCCATTTCCGCCCAGGGAGTGACCTACCTGCTGGCCTCTCCGGAAATGGAAGAAAACATGGCAACCGAGGATAAGGACGTATCCCTCGAAGAGGCCATCGACAACACATGGTGACCCCCATGGCGGCCGTCCCACCGAAAGACGTCTCACCGGAAAATTCAGCGCACGGAAAGCAGGCCAGTACGCGGGCCAGGAGGACCACGAGGACTACCGCGGCATACCGGCTTCCTCCCAAACTCCGGGCGGGAGACACGGTGGCGCTGTTCTCCCCCAGCTCCCACAGCGGGGAGGAAGGACCGCGCCTGCAGCGGGCCGGCCGGGAAATCCTGGAGGGATGGGGACTGCGCCCGCTTCCGCAAGGGGAGGCTGCCCCAAGCCACCTCTATCTGGCTGGCTCCGACGCAGCGCGCGCACGGGAGTTCGAATCCCTGTATTGCGATCCTGGCGTGAATGGCCTGTTCGCCACGCGGGGGGGCTATGGGGCTGCCCGGATGCTGCCCCATCTGGATACCGGCCGGATCCGGGCCGCCGGGCCCAAGCCCGTCGTGGGGATGAGCGACGTGTGTGCGCTGTTCACCTTCCTCCATCAAACGGCTGGGGTGGCGGCCATCCACGGCCCATGCCTCGCCGGGCCGGGTGACAGGGCCTCCCCGCATTGGGAGAACAACCTGGAGGAATTGCGGGGAATCCTCTTCGGAGAGATTCTGCAACCCGTCTACCCCTGCCGGTATCTGAACACCGGGAGCGCTCCCGCCCCGGAGGTTAGCGGGCCGTTGTTGGGGGGAAACCTGGCGGTGCTGGCGGCCTCCCTGGGCACGCCCTGGGCTATCGACACCCGGGGGGGAATCCTGTTTTTGGAGGACGTCAACGAAGCCCCGTACCGCATCGACCGCTACCTCAACCAACTCCGGCAGGCCGGCCGGCTGGACTCCCTGGCCGGGGTGGTCTTCGGACAGTTGATCGATTGCGAGGGAAGCCAGCCGGGAACGCTGGAGCAGGTGCTGATGGACTATTTCCGGGATGCCCCCTACCCGGCCGCCATGGGATTGGAGGCCGGGCACGGGCAGGTCAACCGCACCCTGGTGCTGGGCGGGACGGTGCGGCTTTCTCCGGCTGGCGCTCCGGAACAGGGGGAAGCCCGGCTTCACGCGGTGTTGTGATTCCATGCCCCCGCACCCGTCCTTCCACTCCCTGATCCTGGCCGCGTGAAAAAACCGTTTCTTCGAACCAGGTGATCCTGCTGAGTGGAGGGAATTCTGCGCGGCGTGATTTGGGGACGGCCCTGAATAAATGCGGATACACTCTTTTCTCGCCGGAGAATCCTGCTATAATCCGAATTGCACGGGTTGCGGACAAGCCTGTCCGCTATCCCTATTGCGCGGGATGCGGACAAGCCTGTCCGCATCCCCATGAAGGCCTTGGTATTTTTCAGGCCATGCCAGCAAGATCCAGGCAAACAGAATCATGCTCCCGAATTCCGTTTGGGAGCGCATGGATCCATGGATCCCAAGGCAATTCTCAAACAACCCGATGCGACCCTCAATTCGTTTCCAGAAACAACGGAAGGATGTCTAGATGAAAGTTTTCCTCAAAATCAGCCTGGCGGGCCTGCTCGCCATGACCTTCTTTATCCTCTACCCGGGAGATGAGGCGAAAGCCCAAGCCGGAAAAAACGTCTACAACGCAAAAGGATGCGTGGCCTGCCATGGTCCCGATGGGAAGGCGCCCATCATGCCGATTTACCCCAAGCTGGCCGGGCAAAATTCCGCCTATACGGTTGCCCAACTCCAGGGCTTCAAGACCCAGCAGCGCAAAAGCGGTCAATCCGCCCTGATGTGGGGAATGGCCGCGCAATTGAGCGATGCGGAAATGAAGCAGGTGGCCGATTATCTGGCATCGGTCAAGTAACGCCTTTTGGCGGGGGGGATCCCCGCAGTTCATTTCAACGATCGGCCAATCCTCGCGCCGGATGGGCGTAGGGGTTTGCTCGGGAAAATTCCGCCTCGCGCCAGGGGGCCTTTCCAGTTCGGTAAGTCCTCCCGCATCCCTATTACACGGGTCGCGGACAAGCCTGTCCGCATCCCTATTACACGG
>CAZOXD010000016.1:31545-48257 GCA_964583525.1 uncultured Pseudomonadota bacterium | reverse complement strand
ATCAGCGGGGGATGCCATTGCGGAGCCCTCCGGTATCAGGCCGGGACTCAGCCCCCCCGCACCCTGGGTGCGTGGATAAAGGGCCAGGGGGAGGGCATCTCGCCCACCGGGGCTTCGATCAGGGTGGGGCCCGGCGAATCCAACCCGCGCTCGATGGCGGCGCGCACCTGCTCCGGCGATTCCGCGCAGAAGGCTTCCACCCCATAGGATTCGGCCAGCCGCACCAGATCGGGATTGTGCAGCGTGGAGGCAATCTCCCGCCCGCCATACAACTCCTTTTGCATCCGTTTCACGTTTCCGAAGGCGCCATCGGTGAAGACCACCGTCACCAGGCCGAGGTTTTGCTGCACGGCGGTGGACAGTTCCATCACATTGTAGAAAAAACCCCCGTCCCCGGAGATGGAGACCACCGGCCGCTCGGGGTGGGCGGCCTTGACGCCCAGCGCGGTGGCGTACCCATAACCGAGAGTGCCCTGGTACCCGGAATTGATGTAGGTGCGGGGCTCGTACACGGGAAATTCGAACCAGCTCATGTACCCCACCTGGGTGATCTCGTCCACGAAGATCCCGTTTTCCGGGAGAGCCGCACGGATGGCGGTCAGGTAGGAGCGCTGAGGCTCCAGGAAGGACAAGTCCTCCGCCACGGCTTCCTTCAGCGCGGTCAGTTCCTCCTCCCGGGATGTTCGCTTGCGATTGTGCTTTTCCGCCAAAGGGAGCAGGCGGGCCAGGGCCTCCCGGCTATCGGCGACCAGGGACACGTCCGGAGGAGCGGCGCGGGCCGGCTCATCGGGGTCGATGTCGACCCGGACGATCTTCAGGTGTTCATCCCGTCCCCACTGCATGAGGGGAATCTGCAGCCGGGTGCCCACGGCCAGGACGGCGTCGGCCTCCATCCACAACCGGTTGCCGGCCACCAGGCCCTGGCTCAGGTAGTGGCGGTCCGAGAGGATGCCCCGCCCCTGGCGGAAGGCCACCACCGGCGCCTGCAGCAACTCGGCCAGGGCGGTGATTTCCTCCCGCGCCCCGCTGGCCCCGCTGCCCACGTAGATCATGGGGGATTTGGCTTCCCCCAGCATGCGGGCCGCTTCCGCGATGGCGTCCTCGTCCAGCGGAGGATTGGGGTGTGGCTCCGCCTTCCCGGCCGGGGGCGCTTCCCCCTCGGCGGTCATGCGGTCCCGGGCCATTTCCAGCCCCACCGGCCGGGGGCGTCCCGAGGCCATTTGCCGGAACGCTTCCGCCACCAGGGGCGGCGCATCGGCGGGGGTCTCGATGCGCTCGGCCCACTTGGTGAGACGGCGCATGATGCCCAACTGATCGGGAAGCTCATGCAACAGACCCAGCCCTTGCCCGATGTGCGCGGTGGGAATCTCCCCCGTTACGCAGAGCACGGGAGCGTTGATGGCGTAGGCGGTGGAGAGGGCGGCGGTGGTGTTGAGAAAGCCCGGCCCCGGCACCACGGCATAGACGCCGGGCCGGCCCGTCGAGGCGGCGTAACCCATGGCCATGTAGGCCGCACCCTGTTCGTGCCGGGAGTGGATGACGCGGATCTTGTCCTTGCTGTCGTAGAGGGCGTTGTAGAGGGGGTCCAACTGCGCCCCGGGCAGGCCGAAGAGCAGTTCGACGCCCTGTTCGATAAGCGATTGAACGATCGCTCCTCCACCGGTCATGCGGGCCATGGCATCCTTTCCAGATCGAAATATATCCGGTTTCATTCCGGATTGGCTTCCATGCCTTGCGGGCGAATCAACCGGAATCTCAGCCCAACAGTTACAACCCATCCGGCGGAGATTGGCAAGAAACCCTGCGCATTAGTAGAGCATCTGTTGGAAAATTCCTGAGTTATTGCAAAAAAAAAGATGTCATGCGGAGCGGAGCGAAGCATCTGCTTCGGAATACGGATCGTCATGGCGCATGCAGGATTCTTCACTGCGTTCGGAATGACATGAATTTTTTTTTAACGGATGCGCCACCTGCGCATTGGAAATCTCGGCGCGAAACGATCCCGCCATGATGCGGGATGAGACGAGATGCAATCTTCCAGTTGCATTGGATTCCACTTCCAAAATCGTGGTATAGGACGTTCGAGGAGTCATTTGTGCCGTATTGGCGGCTCCAAATGGGAAATATCGGGTTGGGTAGTGAGGCTGTATTGATTGGTTGTTGCTATAGCCATCCAGAAATGACCGGTTAAATAATCAGCGGAGAAATCATGAATGCACAAGGCCTGACCGCGCTCCAGAAAACTGCGCTTATCGTAAGCGCCATCAGTCTGTTGGTGTGGGGTATCCCGTTTATATTTTTTCCGCAGTTCCTTTGGACGGAAATCGGCGGCGTTCCCGAGGCGGTGTCGCCGATTTACACCCGTTATAGCGGTGCCTGGTTTCTCGGGTCGGCATTTGCCGCCATCGTAGCGTTGCGCAATCCGGCCCTGATCGGGGCGCTGTTCGATCTTTTGGCAATTGCAGCAGGGTTGACGTTCTTCGTATTGCTCTGGGACTATTTCGCGGGCAACTCGCCAGCTGCGGATTGGTTCATCTGGGTCGCGATTATCGATGCCCTGGTCATATGTGTGCTTAGTTTCGTTTCCCGGCCGAAAGCAGGCTCCGGCGGTTAATGCGAGGGGTACCGCGGGGGAGATGGGGGTGGAATTCGAAAACGTTTGCATTTCGATCCATCGCTCCTCAGTGTCACCCCAACCCGATTCAAAACACGGGCAGGGGCGGCTAATTATCGGTTCTGTGATTTTTGGAGCGGGATACGTTCTGGGCGGATCGTTGACGGCTGTGGCTCTGCTCGTCAGCACAACCCATTTCTGCATCCCTTCCCTCATCTACAACACGGTTGCCGGCGTGTTGAGAAAAGGATCTTGACCGGTCCGCGATGGATGGGGGAGCGGAGGCGGCGCCGTCCCCCCGTTGTACTCGCGTGGATGTTTTGGTAGACTTTTGTTCATGTCCGACACCGGCTCCCAACGCGAAGTCCGCAAGATCATCCACATCGACATGGATGCGTTCTACGCATCGGTGGAAATGCGGGACAATCCCTCCCTGCGCGGGTTGCCGCTGGTTGTGGGAGGCTCTCCGGAAAGCCGGGGTGTGGTGGCGGCGGCCAGTTACGAGGCGCGCCGGTTCGGCATCCATTCGGCCATGCCCTGTTCGCGGGCCTACCGGCTCTGCCCCAAGGCGGTGTTCGTGCTTCCCCACTTCGACAAATACCGGGAGGTTTCCCGGCAAATCCGGATCATTTTTCACCGCTATACTTCCCTGGTGGAACCCCTCTCACTGGATGAGGCCTACCTGGACGTTACCTCCAATCATGTGGGCAATCCCTCGGCCACGCGCATCGCGGAGGCCATCAAGGCGGATATCCGCAAAGAAACCCAACTCACCGCTTCGGCCGGTGTGGCGCCCAATAAATTTCTGGCCAAGATCGCTTCCGACGAGAAGAAACCCGATGGCCTGTTCGTGATCCGGCCCCGGGACGTGGCCGGATTCGTGAAAAAGCTGCCCCTGCCCAAGGTGCCGGGGATCGGCAAGGCCACCATGCGCACCTTCGAGGAGATGGGCATCGCCACCTGCGGGGAAATGGAGGCGCTTTCCCTGGCGGAATTGACCCACCGCTTCGGGAAGCGCGGCGCGTACTTTTACCGCATCGCACGGGGGGAGGACGACCGCCCGGTGGAAACCGAGCGTGAACGCAAATCGGTCAGCATCGAGGATACCTTCGCCGAAGACCACGGCGACGAGGCCTGGCTGCGGGAAAGGCTGGACGAGCTTTGCGCCGGATTGGCCCAGCGCATGCGATCCGCTGGGGTGATGGGGCGCACCCTCACCCTCAAGCTGCGCACGGCGGACTTCCGCACCTTCACCCGCAGCCAGACCCTGCCTCATTTCACCGATGACGAGGAGGTGATCCGCGGGTGTGCGGAGGAACTGTTCCGCAATTCGGGTTTCGCCGGGCAAAAGCTGCGGCTGCTGGGGGTGGGCCTCGCCCAACTGGACAACACCGCGCTCCCGCCCGGCGCCGGCAGGCAACTGGAATTTCCCTGGGGGGGATGAAGGAAAAAAACACAGTGCAAAATTCCCTGCTCCTCGCTGCCTCGTCCTCCGGTTGATATGCTTTAATTATTGACCCGTTTTATTTCCGGGGACTTGCTTTTTGGAATCATACAAATCGGGGATTGCGTGTCCCGGCCCGATAAGGCTCTCCAGAGCCGGCAATCCGCGCCGCTTCACACGATGGGAATCCAATGTCAGAACGATCGACCGCGCGGTCCGGATCAGGAACAGCGATTCCCTGGAAAACAATCCTGCTCCTGCTGTTGTTGCTTCTATCTGCTTCCGGGCTTTCCTGCTCGTACCTGTTCGACAAGTTGGGAGGGAATTTTTCCGGGCCGCCCCGGGAGTTGAATGCGAATATCGGCCCGAAGGCGAAGGAGTTGATCGCCGCATCCTTCCAGGATATCCCTCCCGAAAAACGGATCGATTTTCACACCCACATCCTCGGGACGGGGTCGGGAAACACGGGCACCTTCCTGAACGATGAAATGCTTTCCCTCTGGCATCCGAAGAAATTCATCCGGTTTTCCGTGTTCAAATCCGCCGCCGGAATCGACAACCTGGACATGGGGGACGCCCAATATCTCACCCGGTTGACCGATCTGATTCGGCACATTCCCCAGCGGGGGAAGTACATGGCCCTGGCCTTCGATAAACATTATCGCCGGGACGGAACGGTGGATCTCGGGTATACGGAATTCTACATCCCCAACGCATACGTATTCGATCTCTCCAGCAAGTATCCCGGAACCTTCCAGCCGGTGATCTCCGTGCACCCGTACAGGAAGGATGCGCTGCGGGAATTGGAATATTGGGCGGGCAAGGGAGTGCGGTTCATCAAGTGGCTTCCCAATGCGATGGGAATCGACCCCTCCGATGGGAAGATCGATCCCTATTACCGCGCCATGAAGAAACTGGGGATGATTCTCATCACCCATACGGGAGGAGAAAGCGCCGTGGAAGCGGAGGATTTTCAGAAATTCGGCAATCCCCTCCTTTTCCGGCGGCCCCTGGATATGGGGGTGCGGGTGGTAATGGCGCATTGCGCCAGCACGGGCGCCAACCCGGACCTGGACTCGCCCGGACGCGGGGAGGTTTCCAATTTCCAACTCTTCCTGAGGATGATGGGAGAAGCGAAGTACGAGGGGCTGCTGTTCGGGGAAATTTCCGCCCTGACCCAATACAACCGCTTTCGGGGGAAGCTGGATGTGCTCCTGGAAAAGGAGGAGCTTCATCACCGCCTCGTCAATGGAAGCGATTATCCCCTTCCCGCAGTCAATATCGTCATCCGGACGGGAGAACTCCAGGAAGAGGGGTACATCACCGGGGAGGAAAAGGAAGCCCTGGATCAGATTTACCGGTACAATCCCCTGCTCTTCGATTTCGTACTGAAGCGCACCGTGCGCCACCCCACCTCCGGGAAGAAATTCCCGCCATCGGTTTTCATGTCTCCCTTCGAACGGCCGTAGGAAAACCGGGGGTGTATTGCAGCGGCTTGGCGAATCGAGGCCCCGGCGCTTTTTTCAACTCCACCAGGCAGCGCCGGGGCAGGAGGATTTACTCGTAGCGTTTCCGGAATTCCTTCGCGCGTTTGGCGCGGGCGGCTTTCACCCTGGGGTCTTCCTTTCCGATGGACCATTTGTGGTTGGGGGAATTGATCACCTTCTCCAGTTCGGATTCCAACCGCCCCGCCAGGGATTTGGCATTCGCTTTTCCGCTGTGGCGGCCCATGGCGATCACTTCCCGCAATTCGGGGATGTACTTGCCATAAAAATTCTTGGCCAGATCGTAGGTGCCGTGCCCATGGGTGTAATCCGGGGCCTGCATGGACGCGGCGTGGCGGGCCCGGCGCCCTTCATGGTGCCACAGTTCGAACCAGGTATAGCCGATCATTTGGGAGAACTTGGCGTACCGGTCACCCTTGACCGCCTTGATCACCTGGGTGGCCAGGCCATACAGCTTGAGTCCCGGTCCGGCGAACTTGTCGTGGTAGAGATCGAGAAGCCCTTCGTACTGCAGGTAGAAGTTCTTCACGAACACCTCGTTGTGGCAGACGATGCAGACCTTCTCCATGTTTTTCCTTCTCTGATCGCCGGTCACACTGGCCGATGCCAGCCCCCACTTGCGGTCGGTGAGGTGGGCCAGCTTGGAGATCACGGGCCGGTTGTTCCATTTAATGCGCAGCCCCACGTTGTGAGTCACCGGGAGGTCGGGAGCGGCGGACATGTGGCAGGTGGCGCAGGTTGGGGCGGCGTCGTAATCCTCCCCCAGCACCCACTTGGAGGAACCCAGGTTCATTTCATCCTTGAAGGCCTGGTAGACGATGCCGTGCTTGGACTCGTTGTAGATTTCAATCTGGGGATGATCCGGCCCCATGTGGCATTTGCCGTAATTTTCCGGCTGTCGGGCCTGCTTCACCGAGAAGGTGTGCCGCGCATGGCAGGCCGAGCAGGAGCCTTCCGACCCATCCGGGTTGACCCGGCCAATTCCCGAATTGGGCCAGGTGGCCGGATTCAAGGTGCCATCTTTGTTTACCTTCACGACCGAACCATGGCACTGCCAACATCCGTTGACTGCCGCGGCGGAAATTCCGTCCGGAAAACCGGGGGTCTTGAACCCCCGGTTGCCTTCCACCACTTCGGCCAGCACATTGTCCAGGAATCCCATGATGCGCCCGGCCTTGGAATGATGGGAACTGGCGAATTGGTTTACTTCCTCCTCGTGACAGCCCGCGCAATCCTTGGGAGATACGATGACGGAAATCAATTCGTCGTGATGTTCGAAAGCGTCTTTGTCCCCTTTTTTCGCCTGGTGGCTTCCGTAACAGCCCACATTGGCGCGAAAATGCGCGCTTCTTCCCCACTGCTGGGAGGATCCGGTTGTCGTCCGCGTGGCAATCCACGCACTCCCTGAATTTCTCGCTGAGCTTGGTGGGAAGTCCGCTTTTGTTTGCGAGGCGATCCGCGACGGCGTCCGGTTGCAGGAGGAAGAGGAAAAATACGGTACTGCAGATCAAGCCTGATATTTTCTTCTTGGTGCACTCCTTTGTCACCGGTCGGAAGTTCCAGCCTCCGGGCGGTGTACTGCCGGAGGCTGGTTCAATTCAAATAAAGCGCTTTCTCCCTCCAAGAGTAATCCCGTGGATGGACGGATGCCTGGAAGGCGGCCGCCAATGGATGGGTAACAAAAGGTATGGTGGCGGGTCCCGTCCCGTTCTCTCCTATCCCGGTTTCATTGGGAAACCGGGATAGGAGAGAACGGTGATGATCCTACAATTCCAAATTTCTCACCGAGGTGATAAAGGCACAATTGTATTTGGTTGATATTATCCTAATTTGTATAAAAGACAGAAAACCGTCATTGAAAGCCGGGGAAAGTGAAATTCACCCGATTCACCCCAACACGGCCAGGGCACAGGCTGCCACGGCGGCGGTTTCCGCGCGGAGGATATTCCCGCCGGCCTGAACGGCGAGATATCCGGCTTTCCGGGCCGCGGCCACTTCCGCGGCGCCAAGACCGCCTTCCGGACCCACGATGATTTGAACATTGCGCGGAGGATCGGACGCTCTTCCGGGCAGGTTGGAGAGAGCTTCTCCCAGGGACATATCGCCGGACGGGTGCAGCAGCAGGCCCGGCGGGCTCTTCTCTCCACCGGCGGGGTGCTCCGCCAGCAGGGCATCCAGGCTCTCTCCCCGGGCGAGACGGGGCGGGAACTGGCGCCCGGATTGCTTGCAGGCCTCCCAGGCGATGCGCTCCCAGCGCGCCAGGGTGCCCGGGGCGTGCAGCGCCTTGTGGGCCACTGCCCCGTATTCGCAGGGAAAAAAGATCAGGGCCTCGGCGCCCAACTCGGTGCATTTCTGCACGATCCATTCGGCGGCCTTGTCCTTCACCGCCCCCTGGAGCAGCGTTACCCGTGTGGATGGGAGCGGGGGAGCCGGGAGCGGGTTATGAATGGTCACGGTTGCCAGGCGGCGCTCAACCGCTACGACTTCCGCCTCGAAGCGGTTGCCGCCGGGATCCTGCAGGGCAAAGCGTTCCCCGGGCCCAATGCGACGGGAGCGAAGCAGGTGGTGCGCCTCCTCCCCGGAAAAGGGGAAGGTCGATCCACTCCGCAGGGGCTTGTCGTAAAGAAAGAAGCTCATGGGGCGGGTGAAATCAGCCCGCTTCGATGTTGAGTTGCTTGATTTTCTTGTGGAGATTGCTGCGCTCCAGCTTGATCGCCTCGGCGGTCTTGGAAATGTTCCATCCGTTGCGGTGCAGTTGGTTGCTCAGGTAGGCCCGCTCAAAGGCGTCCTTGGCCTCGCGGTAGGTGCCTTTAAACCCATCCAGGTCGAACCCACCCCCTTCACCCCCGCCTTCCTTGCGGGAATTCACCGCCTGCTGGATGGCCGGCGGAATATCTTCATTCCTGATTTTATCTCCGGCCACCATGATCATCATGCGCTCGATGATGTTCTTCAATTCCCGGATGTTCCCCGGCCACTGGTATTGCTTGAGAACGGCCATGGCTTCCGGGGTCAGTATTTTCGCCTTGTGCCCGTGTATTTTCGAGAAATATTCCAGAAAATAGGGGGCCAGCAATTCCACATCCCCCTCCCGTTCCCGCAGGGGGGGCACATCCAATAGCAGCACATTGAGCCGATAATACAGATCCTCGCGGAAGGTTCCGGCGGCGATTTCGTCCTCCAACTTCTTGTTGGAGGCGGCGATCACGCGCACGTTCACATTGATGGTCTTGTTTCCTCCCACGCGCTCGAAGCGCTGCTCCTGGAGCACACGCAAGATCTTGGCCTGTGTTTTCAGGCTCATGTCGCCGATTTCATCCAGAAACAGCGTGCCCTGGTTGGCCTGATCGAACTTTCCGATCTTCTTGGCCGTGGCGCCGGTGAAGGAGCCCTTCTCGTGGCCGAACAGTTCGCTTTCGATCAATTCCTCGGGAATCGCCGCGCAGTTGACTTCCACGAAGGAGCCTTCGTTGCGGGGGCTGTTCCGGTGAATGAGGTGCGCAACCGATTCCTTCCCCGTGCCGTTTTCCCCCTGAATCAATACCCAGGCATCGCTGGCTGCCGACCGCTCGATTTGTTCAAGCATGTGTTTGAAGGACTTGCTCTCCCCGATAATTTCATGCTGATTGCGTTGGACATCGCTGCGAAGCCGCACATTTTCCGCCTCCAGCCGCGAAACGCGCAGGGCATTGCCAAGTGTGAGGAGCAGGGTTTCATCGGAGAAGGGTTTCTCGACGAAGTGGTAGGCCCCATACTTGGTTGCCGTCACTGCGGTTTCAATGGAGCCGTGCCCGGACAGCATGATCACGGGTATCCGGGGGCGGATTTCCTTCAGGATCTTGAGCACTTCTATGCCGTCGATCTTGGGAAGCCAGATATCCAGCAACACGGCGTCGATTTCAGAATCGCCATTCTTCTGGAAAAGCGACAGGCATTCCTCCCCGGATTTGGCCAATACCACGGTGTACCCATAATCCTCCAACAGATCCTTGAGATTATTTCGGATGGATACCTCGTCATCGACGACCAGGATGGAATGCTGGGTCATGGGTAGAATTTCCGGTTCGTTGAAGGGGGGATGGAAGCCGCCATGCCGATTTGGTACGGATCCAAAATGGATAGGAATTGCTATTCGCAAGCCGCTCACCGCATACGGAATTCCATGGAAAAAGTCGTGCCTTTGGGCTTGCGGTCGCTGTAACGGATGTAGCCATTATGATCCGAGACGATTTGATTCACAATGGTTAGTCCCAGTCCGGTGCCTCCTTCCTTGGTGGTTTCGTAGGGCTCGAACATCCGCGGGCGGATATCGTCCGGCACCCCGGCGCCGTCATCCATGACATCGATATTGACCGAGTTGGTGCGCTTGTCGTGGACGGTGCGGATGGTGATCGTTCCTCCCCCGTTGACGGCAGCCGCTGCATTGTCGATGAGATTGGTGAAGACCCGTTTCATCTGCTCTCGGTCCAGCGGAAAATCCGGAAGCGATTTGGCAAGCTCCAACTTGAGCTTCACGTTCTCCGGCAGCCCATTCTCATAAAAACTGGAGACATCCTCGATAACCCGGTTGATGTCGTCCGGGACTGGCTTGGACTCGGGGAGTTTGGCGAACTGGTTGAACTCGTTGACCATCTTCTTCAGGCTGGAAACCTGGTTGATGATTTCCTGGGTGCAGCGGTCCAGCACCTCGCTATCGCCATCCACCTTATGCAAATAGCGGCGCCGGATGCGTTGAGCGGAGAGTTGGATCGGTGTAAGCGGATTCTTGATCTCGTGGGCCACCCTGCGGGCAACCTCCCTCCAGGCCAGGGCGCGCTGGTTGCGTTGCATGGCGGACACATCCTTGAGCATGACCACCGTCCCTTCCGACTTACCGTCCTTGTTTTCCAGCGCCATGAACGTCACCTCCACGATCACCGGTTTGCGGGCCCTGGACAAAGTGAGGTTCTGGGTAAGTTGGCGCTGGGAGCCGCCGCGCAAGGCATCGAGCATATTGTCGATCAGCCCGGCAACCTCGCGGTCGAACACGACGCTGTGGTGACGCCCATGCCAGGCTTCCAGCCGGGGCTGCAGGAGCCGTTTGGCGGTGCGGTTGAGTGCCGTGACTCCACCTTGTTGCGACAAGGAGATGATCCCCGCGTCGATGTTTTCCAGCAGCAGTTCCACCAGCCGGTTGCGTTCTCCGATCTCGTGGTGGCTGTGGAGCAAATCATCGGTGGTTTGTACCAGTTGGTTGTTTTGCTCGGCCAACTGACGGCTCATGGTATTGAACGAGTTGACCAGTCCCGCGAAATCGTCTTCCAGCGGCCCGATATTGACCACGTCCACTTCATATCCCAACTCCCCTTCCGAGACTCTGCGGGTGGCATCGTCCAGCCGTTCGATGGGAGTGACGATTCCCCGGGCCAGGTAAAAAGCGATCCAGGTGGCGGCAAAAATGATCAGCAGGGTCATTACGATGAGGAAGGTCAACACCACCGCGGCCAGGTCGCGGCTGAGAACCCGGCTCGATTCCTGTTTTCGGGTCAAGATGGTTTTGGCTTCGGATACATCCGTGGCCGCCATGTCCAGCAATTCCACCTTCAACGCGCTGCCGGGGAGGGGCAGCAACAACCGCTGCACCTGGCGATCCCGATAGCGCTCTCTCCACAACATCCCATCCTTGGCCTGGAAATGCTGGGGTGGGGGATACTTCCAGGCGGCAGTGACGGCCTGATCTCCCACCCAGCGGGCGATCACCTGGTTCTTGCCGTCGTAAACGAAGATTCCTCCCTTGAAGCGGGGCTGGTACCCGGCCAGCCAATTGGCTCCGGTGTATCCTTCGGAGTTCTTTGGCAGGTAGGAGAGAATCTCTCCCGCCCTGCGCCGCATCAGTTGATCCTCCAGCGCTTCCAGTTCCTCCATCACCACCTTGGAGTTGTCGAGCACCTGGCTGAATTCCCCCTCGGTGAGGTTTTCCAGGACGAGGGTCGTCACACCGCTGGCGAAGAGGTGAAAGGCAATGGAGGGGAGAGAGAGCGCGATGAAAGCGATGATCAACTTGGTCTTCAACTTGACGACGGAAAAGGGTTTTTTGCGCTCGTAGATCAGCTTGAAGAGATTCCGCAGGATCATGTAGAAAACCGTGGACAACACCACGATGTTGACGATGACCGCGCCGAATATGGTGAGGTTGGTATCGATCCGCTGCCAATCCGTGAATCCCTTGTAATTGGTGAGGAAGGCAAACAGGACGACGATCGCCGCCAGCAGCAACAGCCCGATGATCACCCGCGTGGACAAGCGCATGGATCCTGACTTTCCCTTACGGGCGCGATTTCTGGAATTTTTCGGTTGAGATGCCATGAGAACGATCGCTGCGAGGCTCGATGAATAACCGGGATGGAAAATGCGCGGCTCAGGGGTATGTCCAGCCGGGCCGCCCCGATACCTTACCCGCAACAGTATAGCCGCATTCCAATTCCCGCTCCACCTCCATATCCCCGCCGGGCCCAAACCGATCGAATCAAGGGGGCTGAGTGAAAGCGGACCTGTGCTATCGCATTGGAAACAATAGCATTCCCCCGCATCGATGTCTAAAGGGGCGGGGGCCGGGCTGCGCCTTCCATCCTCGCGATTCCCGCAGGGAAAACACGCCAAAGCGATCCCCGGAGGGAATACCGCCCTTCCCATCCACTCTAACCTGTGATAGCAAAGAGATTCAGGTGCGCCGATTCTGCCCGATAGGACCCTTTGCAATCAACACCCGGAATTCTGCACACACCGGGAAGACGCGCCTTGGATGTTCCTCCCTGCTCCCGTAGTTAAATTGGATATAACGGTGGGTTGCGATCCCGCTATTCCGAGTTCGAGTCCCGGCGGGAGCACTCTTTTATATCAAGGGCTTACATCATTTGATGTAGGCCCTTTTGCTTTTACGGGATAATTTAGGGACAACAATCCTCGACGCAATGGAGTCCTGGAATGGCTACAATCATCAAACGCCAGACGAAGTCCGGAATTTCCTGTCAGGCCAAGATTCGCATCAAAGGCGTTCCTCCCGTATCGAAAAGTTTCACCCGCCTCACAGACGCAAAGCGATGGGCCTTCAAGTACGGAGTCCAAGCTCCGGGAAGGGAATATTCGGAAACCATTGAGGCCCGAAAACACACTGGCAAGGAACTCATCGACAGGTACATCCTGGAAGAATTGCCGGGGAAGAAGGATGCCCGAAACCGAAAGCGTCAATTGGAGATTTGGAAACGGGAAATTGCCCCGTGCCTAACGAAAACCTCATATGGCGGGGGATCGTTTACAATTTGCCATCTCCTCGGTTTGCTCACGGGTCATGCAAAACCTCCTGATTGTCCTCCTCCGAAGTATCATCTGCGGGCTCAGAACCCGGCAAAAACTGGTACTGGAGAACGCTGCCCTCAGGCAGCAACTCGACGTGTTGCACCATCGCTACACACGCCACGCTGCTTAAAGTTGATCCCAAACTCTCTGGTCAGGGACAGGTTCCCAGGGCAACCGATTTCTCGGCGATGGCTCCAGGATAGCCGGATCCGCATGGGCACCCCAGCCCGCGGGAGGGAAATGTCACCCGGATTCCGGGTTCCAAGGGATTGGAATCATCGATCCGGAGGCTCCCCGAAATTGACCTACATCAAACCATTTTCGACGAATTTTCGGTAGTATTGTTCAACAATAAAAGGGGTTTTTATTCAGATTTGTCATTCCATGAAAAAGGATGGAGCGGTGTCAGGAGACATGGAAAAACGTAGAGATTTCAGGCTGAACCGGACATGGGGTGTTGAGTTCGGGCCGGTCCTTTTCCCGCTGTTCCTGCTGGTTATGCTGAGTTTCACCGGGTGCATCAACGACGAGCGGGAGAAGAATTCCAGCGATGCCGGATCACCGCAGCCATTTGGAACCAGTTCCTCCCTCTCCGACAACACCCATCCATCGCGTCCTTTCCACCCCGCCTTGACCTATCCGGGCCCTGGCGCCTTCCCCGGCAAGGGCAAGAACCCCTTTTCCGAACCCGATCCACCGCCGGTTCCCGAGCCGAATTTTTCCCATCCCGGTGGCACCTTCCTCTCCCCCCTGCGCATTCACCTGACGGATACGGGGTGGCTGCTCGTCAGCGACTCCAAACGCAATGCAATTCTCCGTGTCGATCCAGTCACGCTTCAGCCCGATCAGGCGCTTCCCCTCACGGGAAAACCCCTTGGGGTGGGGATGCTGGGAGGAGAAATTTTCGTCGGATTGAAGGAAAAGAAGGCCATTGAGGTCTTCAGCTCCACCGGAGCGCAAAAGGGCTACCTGGCCAACCCGGGGCAGGCCGGTCATCCGGGGGACCTGGCAATCGACCCGGCCGAAGGCCTGGTGTTGGCCCTGGACGGGTTGGCCCGGGTGGTGCGGCTGTACAGGGCCGCCGACCGTTCCGTGCTGGGTGAAATCGGAGCGGGGCAGTTGACCTCGCCCGCCGCGATCACCGCCGATCCCCTCAGGCGGGAGGTATTGGTGAGCGACTATGGGTCCTCCAGCGAGGCCGCATCGGTGAAAATATTTTCCTACGCGCCCGAAAATTTCGGAAGTTCACTGGGGGCCATTTCGGGAAGCGGAAATTGCAACTGGTTCAGTTGCTCGGGCGGGTTTTCCCGACCCCAGGGTGCGGCGGTTCACGATGGCAAGGTCTATCTTCCCGATATCATCTACGGGCAGGTGTTGGTCTACGACCGGGAAACGCTGGCGCGGGCAGGAGAACTGGGCTCATCCGATCCAGCGGCGCGGGATCTGCAGATTCCGTCGGACGTGGCCATCAACAGTGCCGGAAACGTATTCGTCACCAGTACGCTGGCGAAGGCGGTGGTGGGATTTCCGGGTGGTTTGCCATGATCCGTCCGGCGATACTCCTCCTATTCGCACTGATGGTGGCCGGGGCGCTGTTTATCCCGGCAACCCCCGCGGAAGCCCAAGTGCACAATTGCGACTACTGCCACAATATTCATGGGAGTATCGGCACCCTTCCCCTGACCGATTACAACCTGGATGCCGTCCTCTGTCTTTCCTGCCATTACGATGGCGCCCCACTCACCTACGATGGCAAACAACCGCCCGGAGGCGTGGCCGTTCACGAGGGGAGCAAGCACGAAGCCGCGGATACAACCTCCTGCAAGGATTGCCACGATCACTTCGGGGAGGCGAATGGCAATCTATCACTGATTCCGGCCAGCCTCGTCTCCAAGTATCCCCTTGCAGGGGGCGGGGAAACGAAAACGATCGTCTTTACGACGCAAACAGGGGTCAACTCTTTCGCCGATGGGGATGCGACCATCGACGGAGTTTGCGAGGTCTGTCACACGGCGACCACCCATCACTTATCCGATGGGAGCCAGCCTGCTCACAATTCCCAGGCGAATTGCACCACCTGTCATACCCACGATTCCGGCTTTGCGCCGCCCAGCGGGGGTGGATGCTCGGGGTGTCATAATTCAGAACAGGGCCCGATTCCAAGACGGATCATTTTCACTGATTTCACCTACACCAGCCACCACATCGACTGGAACTCGGCCGGGTATGCCAGTGAACTGGATATTCCCCCATATCAATGCCAGGTCTGTCACAACCAGGCGGGCCACCAGGATCAGACTGTGACGCTCAATGACGTGGATGCGTTCGAAATCACGGAAATCACCACCACATCGGCGGGCACCTTGGATGGCACCTATTTCATTCTCAATACGATTTCGCCCGAATCCGTGGCGTTCTGGATCGATGTGGATGACAACGGTACCGGGGAACCCGCCCATGGCGCCACCCGGTCGGTCGAGATTACGGCGGTCACCAACACCATGACCGCAGCCGAGGTGGCCACGGAGGTGGCGGCGGCCATCCTGGCCGATGCGGATTTCGTGGCCTTCGACAAAGCCGATCTGGTGACCGTCAAAGCCTTCACGCAGGGGGATGTAACGGATACCACGCCGGGGAATTCGGGGTTCCTCGTCAATGTCGTGAACCAGGGGTCCGCGGGAGCCGCGCCTTACGATGCCAGCGTCGCCAGCCAATTGACCACCTTCTGCCTCGGGTGCCACGATAACAACGGCGGGGTCGGGGTGGGAGGCATTGCCCCCTTCGTAGATGGATTGACTCCCCAAGTGATCGATGGCACCAAGTTTGCCGCCACCCAGCACGGCACCAATTTCACCGGCCAAGCCTGCCTGGAATGCCACGATACTGGGCATGGCATCAACAAAACCCGGCTCTTTGACGTCTGCAACGACTGCCACGGCGACGGATCCTCGCCCACCTTCCGCACTGCGTGGCAGGGCACGGCCCCCTACGCCAGGAGCCACGACCACCCCAGCACTGTGCCCACCCCCTGGAATCTGGACTGCAAGGTTTGCCACACGCCCCATGCGCAACCGCGGAACCGTTACTATTACCCGCCTTATGTCGGGACCGAGGGAGACCTTCACCTGCACAACCATGCGAGCGACGCCGGCGGCAACTTTGATGGGTTCAACATCAAGCTGTTGGGCCGCACCGACGATGGCTCCAACATTGCCAAGTTCGCCACGCCCCAGGAGATTGTTGGTTTCGACTGCGTAGGCTGCGGTGCTCCGTATTCGGGGACCATCCCTTGCTCAGCCGGGAACACGGCCGTCCAGGTGAACCTTCCTCCCTTCGCCGATGGGGACGGCCCGCCCACCACGGTGATGGTGGGCGACCGCATCACCCTGACCAACGCAGGCGCCGACTTCACCGGCGTGTACAAGGTGGAGGGGGTGTTCCATGACGCCTGGCCCACCACGGCCTGGGTCTGCTTCGACCACCCCAACCCACCCGGCGACTACAACGGCCTGGGGCACCTGCAATCCTCGGGCTGGGGCCAGAAGCCCCAGGTGCGCAGTGCCGAGTGGGTCAGCGGCACTCCCAGCGGCACGGCCACCGTGCACTTCTCCGGCCCCACCTCTCTCCTCTATGGCATGCATTCCATTGAGATGAACGACTGGATCAACGTAATTGGAGTGCTCCCCGGCGGCGGATACAACGGGCTCTATCAAGTGACGGCGGTCACGGACACTTCGGTCTCCTACGACGTGATGACCGACCCCGGCGCCTACCTCTCCGGCGGGGAGGTGGAATACGCCGGATCGGTGAAGGC
>CAZOXD010000016.1:28079-31445 GCA_964583525.1 uncultured Pseudomonadota bacterium | reverse complement strand
GGGACGGTTCCCGATCTGGTTAATCCCAATGTCAACAACCTCGAGGTAACCCTGAATACCGGCAACAACGATCCCAATATACTCAACATCCGCCCGGCCACGGGCAAGTCCAAGGACGGCGATATCGTCACGCTCTACGGCGTCGACCCGATCGACTACGATTTCCATTACCAGGTGCGCAGCGTGGACACGAGCGTGAACCCGCCCACCCTCACCTTGCGCTGCCCGCCCATCAACGAAACCGGCACCCAGACCCCCTCCTGTGATATCGGCCTGCTCCCCGCCTATGTGAGCGGGGGCACTGTCCAGTCCTCCGGGTCTCTACGGGGTGTGGTCTTCGATGCCCGGGGCGCCGACCACCCCGACGGGCGGTACTCCACTGATTGGACCCACTCTTTCACCAACACCGACAACGACCTGGACGGCTGGATGGACCAACCCTGCGAGATCTGCCACACGCTGACATCCAACCACGCCAACGACGACTTCGGCAATACCCACAACAACGGCACCACCTGCACCACCCGCTGCCATTTTCACGGGATGGGGTTCGACAAAACCGGCTTCGTCTGTCCAACGGGCACCCGCACCTGCCCCACGCCAAAATAATGCCCTTGTGAAATAATCAGGGGGATGAGAGCACCGGAGCTTCCCCTCACCAACTGACCCGGGGGGATTTCCCCCCCTGCCTGTTTGCCCCCAGCCTCATATTCACCTCTCGGCGCGGGGGGGCATCGTTGCGCTCAACAGATCCCTCTTGGCCGATGGTTCGTTCGGCTGCCAGTTTCCCGAAAACTGCCCGGATGGCGCTGATCGTTCGGACTTTTAGAGTAGAGTGGCAAAAAGGGGGATGGTTCCCCCGGAGCGGATCTTTTGGCGCCCGGCAGGGAATGGCTGATTTGGTATTCCCAGAGTTGACCTGGGTCAATGAACCTTGGAAAGGAGGGTGATACCGTATAAGTAGCTGGGAGATCGTTTCGTTATACGGAATGAACCAATCCTTCCCCCATATTTCAAGGGACAAGCATACGGAAAGACGATGGACAATCAGAAGTGCCGACCCAATCCGATGCAATCGTTCAAGCTGGGAAACCCGGTGCTCCAGGATCATGATTCGCGCGCACTGAGAGCCGTTCTGGCCCTCTTGTTTTTTGCCGTGGTTGCTGGATGTTCCCAGGTTGTCCCGGATCCGCTGGAAAAACCCCACATGTTTTCCAATGCGCCGGGCATTGCCTACCTGTGGTCCCTCGGCTCCCTGCACGATATGAAGCCGCCGTCCGGGTTCAGATCATGGATCATCGGGAGGGATGTCCTCTCGGAAAACCAGGTGGCGAAAAAGCCGTACGGAATCGCCGTAACAAAGGGAAAAATCTACATAAACGACGGGCGCTGGCTGTCCGGCTATTGGGTGCTGGACCTGGCCAAGGAGGATTTTTATCTCATCCAGGACAGAGCGATTTTGGGAAGCACCGGGATCGCCGCCGATGAACGTGATTACAAGTACCTGACGGTGCCGAAGGTGCGCGAAGCCAAGGGGAGAGGAACCGCGGGCACGGAGGAGGAGGAAGGGCTGATCCTCGTCTTCGACGAGAACAACCGCAAGGTGAAAACAAAGTCCCTCCGGGCCAGGCCCGTCAGCGCGGCCATCCGGGGAGACCGGCTCTACGTGACCGACGTGACCAACCACCGCGTGCTGATACTGGACAAGAACACCCTGGAGGAGGTGGGACAATTCGGCGAGAAGGGCAAGGAAGACACGCAATTCCTCTACCCCCGCGGGCTGGCGGTGAGCGCGGACGGAAGAATCTACGTGGGCGATACCTTCAACGGACGCATCAAGGTTTTCTCCCCCCAAGGCAAGCTGATTTCCCAATACGGGGATTATTCCCCCGTGCTGGGCGGGTTCATCGGCCTGTCGGGAGTGGCCGTGGACAAAAAGGGAATCGTGTATGCGGTGGATTCCAAGTTCCTGATGCGCCCTCAGCGGGAAGAAGTGCAAATCCTCGATTCGAGCCTGTTCTATAAGAAGGGGGAAAAGGTGCCTCCGTTGGACGCCAAGCTGGAAGAAAAACGCAACGCCATCTGGGGATTCTTCCAGAAGCCCTACGCCATGGGGGACCCGGAAAATCCGCAGACCACCGGCACGACACTCTATGCCCCGGTGAACGTCGCCATCGACTACGAGAACGGCGAATATTTCCGGAAGTACGTGCCGCCCGGACTGAAAATCGAATACCTGATCTGGATGACAAGCCAATTTGCCCGGGGCGGAAAAAACATCTCCGTATTCGCCTTCCTGTTAAAAAAATGAAAGGCCTTTCATGAGAAAGGTCGTACTGCTTGGGTTATTGGGACTGCTTTTGGGGTGCGTGGAAATCAGTGACGAAACCTTGAGCATCTTCTTCGATGGCGTCGTACCGCCCCCCCCGCGAAGCAGGGACAAAGGCGCGGAGAAGACCGCGGAGAATACCACCGGCCCCCGGCAGATACCAGAGCGCCTCGTCAAGCACGATCCCTACGCGGAGAAGGCCTGCAAGAACTGCCACGACATACGGCTGGGACAGGGCCGCAACCTTATCAAGAACGTGCCTGAACTCTGCTTCGATTGCCACGAGGGGGAGGACTTCCAGCAGGTGGAGGAAAAGGAGGTGCTGCACTCCCCCGTGGAAGACGGCGAGTGCATGGAGTGCCACCACCCCCACCAGGCGAACAACCCATCCCTGCTGCAGAGGCCAGTGCTGCAAACCTGCTTCGGCTGCCACGAGCAGGAGGATTTCCTGCGGGAGGAGGGCTCCGTCCACAAGCCCGTGAAGGAAGGCCGTTGTCCCGAATGCCACGATCCCCACAAATCCGAGCAGGAATATCTGCTGTATAACCCGCTGCCCGAAACCTGCTTCGAGTGCCACGAGCAAAAGGACTTCGAGGGCGGCGAGCAGGGAGTGGTGCATTCCCCCGTGGAGGACGGCGAGTGCGCCGAGTGCCACAACCCTCACGCCTCCGCGCAGGAAAACCTGCTCCACAAGCCGCTGCTGGAGACCTGCTTCGGCTGCCACGAGCAGGAGGACTTCCAGGCGGAAAACGTGCATTCCCCCGTGGAAGACGGCGAGTGCGCAGAGTGCCACAACCCTCACGCCTCCACGCAGGAAAATTTGCTGCGGTCGCCCCTCCCCGGCCCCTGCTTCAGTTGTCACGACCAGGAGGACTTCACCAGCAAGGATGGAGTGGTGCATTCACCGGTGGAGGACGGCGAGTGCGCCGAGTGCCACGACCCCCACGCCTCCGCGCAGGAAAACCTGCTCCACAAGCCGATACTGGAGACCTGCTTCGGCTGCCACGAGCAGGAGGACTTCCAGGCGGAAAACGTGC
>CAZOXD010000016.1:5937-27979 GCA_964583525.1 uncultured Pseudomonadota bacterium | reverse complement strand
TCGGCTGCCACGAGCAGGAGGACTTCCAGGCGGAAAACGTGCATTCCCCCGTGGAGGACGGCGAGTGCGCAGAGTGCCACAACCCCCATGCTTCGCCGCAACAAGGCCTGCTGCACAGGTCGGTCGTGCAGACCTGCTTCGGCTGTCATGAAACGGAAGACCTTCATGAAGAGGCCGGGGAAAAATTGAAAAATCGCTCCTGGAATGCATCTCCCGATGCCTGCATCGAGTGCCACGATCCGCACTCCAGCGATCGGGAATTCCTGATCAGGGAGATCCAGGAAGGATAGGGCGGATCGGACACATTCCCGCGGAGTCCCGTCCCGCTGCCCCCCGCCCGGATTCCAGGCTCCAGCATAAAAACCGCCGCATACCGGGAACTTACCTCCCCCACCGTGCCTTGCAGACCTCGCCGGATGACCGGTTGGAGGAGAATTCCCGGGAAATTGGAGAAAAAGTCGGGATTTTCAAATTTTTCGCCCCATGTTTGACCTGAATCAAGGTTTCAACCAGACCAGCCTGATATCATATTCACAAGTGGAATTGTAAAAAAAACCGCCCGGGCCGGATAACGACGAATTTCGGTGAGACGCCAGACCCCATACCCACCAGAAAACAAGGAGGAAGGGGAATTTTACACAAAGGGATTGGAGAAAAAGAACCATGAGATTAAAATTTGGATTGGCCGCTCTGCTGCTTGCAGCCGCGGCAATGATGATGATGACCGGGACCGCTTCCGCGCAAATCGCGGGCACCGACCATGACCTGACCTCCACCGGCAGCGGCAGGACACCGGTCTCGCCCACGCTCACCTTGTCTTTCATTTGCCAGCCCTGTCACCACCCGCACCCACCCACGGCAAACGTGATGACAAGCATCCCGCTGGGCAACCGGACGACCTATGATACCGCAGGTATCAACGTCCCACCGGCCTATACCGTGTATGATACCGCAACCACGTACCAAACGCCGGAACAACCCACGGGCATAGACTTGCTCTGCCTGTCCTGTCATGACGGCACCATCGGGATGGACGCCTATGGCGGAAATAATGATACACTCGCCCTAGCAATGGCGGCGAATACCGCGAACTTCGGCAGCAACCTGGGCAATGAGCACCCGGTCAGCGTGGACTACGATGCCTTGCTGCTAACCGCGGCCACCGATTTCGACACCGTGGTACTCGCAGAAGGGAAAGGGATAAAGTTCTTTATGGACAGCACAATATCTCCTGGCAAGAATATGGTGCGCTGTGCCTCCTGTCACGATCCCCATGGTACGACCAATATGCCTTTCTTGCGTCTGACCCCGGATGTCCTGTGCGGAACCTGTCACCTCAAGTAGCCTTTCAGCACAAAGGGCGAATCGCAACGTCGATGCGGGAGACCCGCATCGACGTTTTTTTTGGTGTCCCCCCTGCCGGCATCCTCGAGCGCTCCCCCGGCGCACCCGAAACGGCTTGGCGGCGGGCAGATGTCCGGATGCTCCGCCCTGCTCCCGCCGCCGGGCTCGGCCATCGGCGGCATCATGCAATGGGCCGCATTCAGAAGGACCTGCGGGCGGAGAGGGTATAGGAAAACAGGGAGTTTTCCGTGGGGTAGGGATTGGACGCCGCCACGAACCGTTCCTCGGCCTGGCGGATCGTCGCGGCGAGGAGCCACGCGCCCACGGTATAGTTGACGATCGCCCGGCGCACCAGCACGTCCTTGTCGGTTTCCCCGACCTGGCTGTCCTCCTTGCTGACCTCCAGGGCTCCATTCATTTTGCCATGGGTGAAGTGAAAGTCCGTGCGCCACACCGTTGTGTCGGAATCGAACATCGTGCCCCCCGGATCGGATGCGGTGACCTTTAAGTGGTCCACCAGTGTGCGGGTATAATGGAAGGCCAGGCTCGCATTGAAGGTCAGGTCGATGCCCAGGGTCGCGCTGCGGGTGTAGCGGTGAAAAGGAGCCAGCAGACGGGTGCTGTGTTCCCGTTCCGCTGTCGCTTGCGGGTGGAACCGCTCCCGGAAGGTTTCGCGGAGTTTGAGTCCGTACACTGTCACCCGACCCGGATTCAGCAACGGCTGGTCCGGGGTGTCGCCCTCGAGCAGATTCTCCCTGAAGACCGTCACCCGCCAGAAAGGCTCCATGAACTTCCAGCGGAATCCCAGCCCATAGGCCCGGGTGCGCGTTTCCATCACCCCGCTGGGCGTGCTGTAGTCATAGTCCACCAGCACCGTCTCCCCGTTGAGGATGCTGGTGCCGGGAATCCGTTCGATGGAGGTCGTCAGGCCGTTCTGAACGACCCGATAGTCCACGTTCTCAAAGTAAGAGTTGTTTAACAAGTCGGTCACCACGATGGTGGCGGGATCGATATTCGACTGCAGCAATTGGGTGGGGGTGAAATCCACCAGGGCATGATCCTCGTCGTATATGAAAAACACCCGCGCGCCTTCCGATTGGATCCGGGCCAGGGCCGCATCGATGAAGGCGGAAAGGTTGCCGCCGGGAATTTTCTTCAGGTAGCGCAACCCGAATTTCGAGGTGCGTGTGCGCCTAATCACCGTGGGCTGGGTCGTCTTTTGCGTGCTGTGTTCCAGGTTACTGTACAGGCTGCGGAAGAGGCGGAAGTCGAGCGCGCCCCGGTAGTGTTCGGTTACGGTGCGGTCCGGAGTCCCGCCCGCGACGGAATCCCTTTCCTGCTCGTTCACGTCGAAGGTCAGCAGGGAATCCAGGGAGGAGGCGTGGGTATCGTAAATCTTGAACCGCGATTCACCGAAGGACTGGGTCTGGGTGGATTTAGGGAAGTTATCCTGGGTGTCCTCCCTCCTGTCCAGCCGCCAGCGCAGCCGGTCTCCACCACCCGCCCTGCCGTTGGCGGATGCTCTGTAGTAACTCTGCTCGTATTCCAACTTGGAGGTGCCACCCGTTTGGATACGGAAGATCTCCCTCTTGCGATTGCGATACTCCAGGGACAGGGAACCCTGCTCCCAATGGCGGGTGGAAAGGACAACGACCCTTTTCTCGTTTTCGCTGAACTTGTTGGTCGCGTTGAGGGAGTCGACCACGTTCTCGTTTTCCACATGGGATGTGGAATAGGAAATGTTCAGCGGCAGGGGGAGGCCCAGTTGCGGTTTCAATTGCAGGCTCCCGCCGGACGACCTGCGCTTCACGGTCGTGAGGACGGCAGGCGTCTGCTCCGTTTCGGATTCGGACTTTTGGGAGAACAGATTGAGGCTGTAAGGATGGGTCTTCAGGAAATTGGCCCCCACACTATACCGGATAACTTGGCGTTTTCCCAATATGCTGTCCCCATGGCCCTGGCCCAGCGTCAGCCCCGCCCCCCAGTTCAGGTCGATAAAGCGGTGATCGTAGATGACGACGCGGTTGTTCAGGTTCACCGTTTCGTTGGTGAAGTAATAGCTGCGCTTGCTTTCCGAACCGCCCGACCGGGTTTCCTGGGAACTTCCGCTCACATCCAGTCCGATATTCCCATGGAAGGGTCCGACGTACACCCAGGACTCCTGCCCCCCCGCGGGATGGGGGTGCCAACCCATCAGGGCAGCACAGGCAATCAGACCCAACCCCGCCATTCCCAGGATTTTCATCCACCTCCAGGAATCAGCCTTCCCGGACAATGAGCGAATTGTGAACATAATTGCTCAGTCCCCCAATTTTAGGCGGCGCCGCCACTTCCTCAGAAAATGGAAACGGGAATAATAATAATTTTGTTACCATCAAAGAATTATATCGCAAAGCAGGCGAAACAAAATTGATCTAAATCACCCTTTTGACCGTCAAATTAATATTATGAGCAGAACCGGGAGAATGAGCGGAGTTATTAGACATAATTGAGATATTTAGGGATGCGCGATATAATGAAAGGATGTTGCGGAAGGAGAATCAATCCAATTTCGATGGGCCGCCGGTGTCGCCTTGCCATCGGTAAAATTAAAAGGAAATATTCGTCTGAAGGCTCAGGGTGGTCCCGGCGGGGGGTGATTGATGTGGCCCGCCCAATCCCCCTTGGCTCCCCGGTGCGAGCGGTATTCATGCCTTCCAGGGGGTGCGGGAAACTGGTTCATCGCTAGGGTGGGTTGCCGGACATTGAGGAAGCGGGGGCAGTGAACTTCATGAAGACTACACAGGCATTTACCGGAATCATCCTGATCGCCATGGTGGCGTTGCTCCTTGGCGGACCGCGGGCGGCTCAGGCCCTGGAACCTTTTCATTCTCATCCCAAGCATTTCCAGTTCAGGGGAGCCACGTGCGCCACCTGCCATTCGACGCACAGCCCGGCGGCATCCAAGTTGCTCAAAAACAGCGAAGTCAAGGTCTGCCGCATCTGTCACAACCACGCGGACACAACCCGGTGGAAGGTCAAGGAACGTTTCAGGGGTAAGGGCAAAGGGCGCTTCAAGGATCGTAAAGGATGGAATCCCCCATATGATAAAGACAATCCAAAGCACGAATTCCCCAAGGGGCCTTTCTTCCCCTCACCCCCATACAAAGGTGGGAAGGGACATACCTCGCCCCCAAAAAAGGGAAAAGAGAAGAACCCTCATCCCTGAGTGTCTGAACGCAGTGGATCGAACAGTCCGGCATCATGCCAGGAACGGAGGTGTGGCGAGGGCTGGGACCCACGCCAGCGTTCAGTAAATGAATCGATTATTACCGTTGATCATGTTGAAAAAATTGGACAATTTAGCGGTTTGAATTATTGACTCAAATCAATGTGACCGGCGGATTTTCAGGTGATCACAAGGCCAATTGAATCGGATCGGCCGATCCGGAAAAGGCAGGCCGCATTGAACTCCTCCGGGATATCCAGCGGGAAGAGATCCGCCATGCGGCCGATCCCCGTGACAACTTTACCCTCATCAACAGAATACCACCCCCTTCCCGGAAGGCTTGGCGGGCAATGCCCTTCCGGCCGCCTGGCGCCATTGGCGGCCTTGTGGGCGTAGCGCTACAATGCTCAAGGAGCGGGAACCCGAGATGATCTGCCGTTCCTGCCACCATCCGGCGGACATCTCCAGGTGGAAGGCCCCCAGGCCCTCTTCGCCGGCAACATCAGAGAGATCATCCGTGATTCGCTGGTGGGCGATGGCGAAAAGTCCGATACCAAAGGAGAAGCCTCAGGGAACTACCCGAAAAATCATCCACGGAATTTACCGAAGAGGGATATTTTCCCAAATGAATGGGAATTCGCGGGACAATTTCGGGACACTTCGCGGCAATAAATGGCGATAATCAGCAAAATACTACCAAAAGGAAATTTCTCCAGCTTGCTGATCCGATTGTTGTGATTATCTGTATGTTGTTGTAGTTATTGCCATTTATCGGGTTGCGATCCCGCTATTCCGAGTTCGAGACCTGGCGGGAGCACTTTCGTTTGGAAGGGAAGGGAAGATGGAGTATCCATGGAGAGAAGTAATTGGGGTATAATGCCTTGCAGTTGAGGAGTTTGCCGTTTGATCGATGATCCCCTGTTTTATTTGGCGGCGATTCCCGCCGTGCTCATTGCCGGGGCCTCCAAAGGGGGGTTTGGCGCGGGCCTGGGCGTAGTCGCCGTTCCCATCATCGCGCTCACCGTTTCGGTCCAGCAGACCATCGGCATACTTCTGCCCCTGTTATTGCTGATGGATGCCTTTGGTGTCTGGGTTTATCGCAGGGAGTGGGACGCGCCGAACCTGAAGCTGTTGCTCCCGGCGGCCATGATCGGAATTGCCATTGGCACGGCCACTTTCCATTGGATGAACGAGCAGGCCATCCGGCTGGTAATCGGGATCATCGCCATCGGCTTTGCCCTGTCCAGTTGGTGGGGAGGGGCGGGAGCGGGAAAGCCGCGGCGGCCTCCGGCATGGAGCGGCTGGTTTTGGGGCGCAGTGTCGGGTTTCACCAGCTTCGTTGCCCATGCGGGGGGTCCCCCCGTTTCCGTGTACCTGCTTCCCCAGCGGTTGGCTAAGCCGGTGTTCGTGGGCACTACGGTGATCTATTTCGCCATTGTGAACGCGGCCAAGCTTCCTCCCTACGCCTGGCTGGGGCAATTGAACCTCGGCAATCTCGCCACGGCCCTGGTGCTCAGCCCGCTGGCTCCCATCGGGATCGGGCTGGGTGTGTATCTCAACCGGCGGCTTTCCCCGCGGATGTTCTACCGGCTTTGCTACTGGTTCGTCTTCCTGGCGGGGTGCAAGCTGCTCTACGATGGGGTGGCCGGGTTGGCGCCCTCGTGGTTTGGGGAATGAGCGGCTGCCCGTCTCTCCCCATGGCGCGCCTATTCCCCCTTTGGCCTGGAAAGCATCAGCACGACCAATGCGAACAACGCCGTGCCCATGATCAGCACCACGCTGGAGGCGTTGATCACCGGGGAGATTCCGTCCCGGACTTCCTGGTAGAGCATGATGGGGAAGGTCGGCTCCGAGCCCACCAGGAACAGCGTCGTGTTGAAATTCTCGAAGGACATCAGGAACGAGATGACCCCCGAGCTGACCAGGGCCGGGCGCAGATAGGGCAGGGTGATCAACGTGATCACCTCGAAGCGGGTTGCCCCCAGGTTGAGCGCTGCATCCTCCAAGGTCCGGTCGAATTTCTTCAGGCTGGCCGAAACGATCAAGGTGGATAGCGTGGCGATGAAGGAAAATTGCCCCAACACCACCAGCCAGAATCCGGGGCCGAGCAATCCGATATCGACACCCAGGGTGTTCTCGAAAAACAACCCCAGCGTATTGCTGAAGGACAGAATGGAGATTCCCAGGATCACCCCGGGGATCACCAGCGGCACGAGCATCAGGGAATAGAGGAGCGGCTTGAAACGAAACTGCTCCTGCTCGAACAAAAATGCGCACATCGTGCCGGTGAGCACCGACAGGGTGGAGACGAGAAACCCGATCTGCACGGAAGTTACCAGGCTTCCGATCAAACTGCTGGAATGGAAAAACCCCACCCGTTGGCTTTCCTGGCCGATGAACCAATCCAGCGTGAACCCCTGCCAGGGAAGGGAAGGAAACTGGGAGTCGTTGAAGGCCATCATCATCACCACCACCAACGGAGCGAACAGGTAAAAATAAAACGCGGTGATGTAGGCGCCGTAGAGCCAATTGTATCCGCGGGAGCGCGGCAAGGTGCGAATCATTGTTGAATCACCTTCTTCAACTCCTGCCCTGTCAGTTTCAGCCCCGCCCACACGATCAGCGAGGACAGAACCAGCAGCAGAAATCCGAAAGCCGAGCCCTGCTCCCAGTTCAGGCGCCGGATGAACTGGTTGTAGATCTGTTCGGTGAACCAAAGACTGTTCTTGCCCCCCAGCAGGGTCGGGATGAGGTAGTTCCCCAGGTTGAGCATGAAGACGATAATGCAGCCCGAGGCGATGCCCGGCATGGCGTAGGGAATCACGATGCGGCGCAGCACGGCCCAGTGGTTGGCCCCCAGGTCGTAGGCCGCCTCGATGTAGCTGTCGTCCAGACTGTCCAGCACGGAATAGATCGGCACCACCATGAACAATATGAATCCGTAAATCAGACCCACCATAATGGCCGTGTCGTTGTACAGCATCTCCACTCTTTGCTCGATCACTCCCAGGGAGATCAGCAGGTGATTGATGATCCCGCTTTCCCGCAGCAGCATCATCCATCCATAGGTGCGTACCAGTTCGCTCACCCAGAACGACAACATCATCAGGACGAACAAGGATCCCTTGAAGCGCGGACGAACGACCTTTGCCAGGTAAAATGCCACCGGGAAGGCCACGGCCAGGGTGAGCAGGGTCGACGTGACCGAATACAGGGCCGTGCGGGCGAAGGTGACCCAATAGATCGGTTCCTGGAAAAATTTCAGGTAATTATTCAGGGACCAGTCCCGCACACCGGCGGCATCTTCCGTGCGGAACGACATGATAAGCAGATCCAGATGGGGCAGCACGATCAAAAGCACCAGCCAGAGCAACGCCGGGGTGAGGAAGATAAACAGGCCGATGGTCCGGTAGGCTCCACCGGAATCATGGCTCGATACCGCATTTGGATGGATTGCGTTCATGTTCCCCCTGCGTGTGATGCGGCGGCATGTCCCCGGGCTTGTTCCCAGGCTTTCCCCCCGGTTTTTTCCCTCGTATTTTTTTCTGTCGCGATCGTGGCGGGTATCATCGTGAGGGTCATGGAGAGGGGAAGCACAGAGTGTCGGACGCATCCCAGTGCAACCCGAGCCGGTTCCCGCGTTCCAGGTTGAGATTCCCGGGGGTCTGCGGGAGCGCCACCACCACCTCTTCCCCACCCAGGTCGGGTCTGGCCAGCAGCCGCACCGAGGCGCCATCGAAGAGCACGTTTTTCAAGGTGGCGTCCAGCCGGTTGCGCTTTCCCTTCCCCTTGTCGAAGGAAATCACCTCGGTGCGCACGAATACATCCACGGCCGTCCCCAATTTCACGTCCGGATGGGGTTTGCAATAGAGCGAAATCCCATTGCCGGTATTTACCTGGACGTGCTCCCTGGTCACCTTCTCCACCTTGCCCCGCCAGCGGTTGCTCTCGCCGATGAATCCCGCCACGAAGGGAGTTTTGGGCTGGTAATAGCAGTTGACCGGCGTATCCAGTTGTTCGATCCGTCCCTGGTTCATCACGGCCACCTTGTTGGACATGATCAGGGCTTCCGACTGGTCATGGGTGATATAGAGAAACGTGGTTCCCACCTCCTCCTGGAGTTTCTTCAGCTCGATTTTCATCTGCTCGCGCAACTTCAGGTCCAGGGCCCCCAGGGGTTCGTCCAGCAGCAACACCGCGGGTTCCAGCACCAGGCAGCGGGCGATGGCCACCCTTTGCCGCTGCCCCCCGGATAGCTGCCCGACATCCTTGGAGCCGAAGCCCGGCAGGCCGACGGTCTCCAGCATCCGTTCCACCTTGGCCGCGATCACCTTGCTCCGCTCGCCCCTGCGCTCCAGGCCAAAGGCGATGTTCTGCGCCACGGACATCATGGGAAACAGCGCCAGATTTTGGAAGACCAGGGATACCGGACGCCGGTTGGGAGGCACTCCGGCCATGTTTTTCCCGTCGATGAGGATCTCCCCTCCGCTGGGCTCGATGAAGCCTGCGATCATCCGGAGCAGGGTGGTCTTCCCGCACCCCGATGGGCCGAGAATTGATATGAACTGCCCATTGGGGATATCGAAAGACACCCCCTTCACCGCTGCAAAAGCACCGAATCGCTTGACGACATTTTTCAGGGAAAGATCGATGTCCATGGAATGGCCGCCGAATAAAACGGGAATTGAGGAAAGAAGCTGCGTCTTGGAGCGAAGCGGAACGATTCTGCTACCCCTCCCCTAAACCGGGGATTCCCCCCGATCCCATCGCTGCGGGATTGAAATTGAGTTCCGCCCCTCTCTCCTGGAACACACCTCCTCCCCGGGCAAGCAGCCCGGGGAGGGGGTGTTCCGAATGGGAAGCCCCGGCCTAGCGGGCGGCCTTCAATTTCTCGAGGACGTTGCCCTCGATTTCCTCGGCCCAGGTATCGATGGGCGGGTACCACTTGATGTTGTCGATGGCATCCGGAGGAAAGCTTTCCTGGAATTGCTTGCGCACCTCCTCTTTGATGTGGGCATCGGCCCCCTGGGAGGCGGTGGCGTAATTCTCCTGGTTGGTGAAGCTGGCCGCGTTTTCGGGGCGCATCATGAAGTTGATCCACTTGTAGGCGGCGTCCAGGTTTTCCGCCTTGGCGGGAAGGGCGAAGGTGTCCACCCAACCCAGGGCGCCACTGCGGGGCGCTATGAACTTGATGTGGGGTTGATCCTTGGAAAGTTTCCACCCGCCGCCGTCCCAGGCCATGGCCACGAACACCTCGTTGGAACGCATCAGGCCCAGCAGGGCATCGCCGTTTTCCCAGTAGGTCTTGACGATCGGCTTGCAGGAGATCAGCTTGTCCCCCACCTTTTTCATCAGCGCCTCATACCCTGCCTGGTCGGAAAGGGCCGCGAAGGGATCCTCCCCCATGGCGAAGGCGAAGGCGACCAGGGTGGGCCGCTTGACCCGGTAGCTGACCCGGCCCATGTACTTGTCGTTGCACAGGTCCAGGTAATCGCTGGCGTCCCCGGCCTCCTGGGTGTTGACGATCATGCCGGATGTACCCCATACGTGCGGTACGCCGTAAACCTCGCCGTCGACGGAAGTATTCTTCTTGGTGGCTTCCAGCAGGGAAGAGATGAAAAGGGAGGAGTCGATTTGGCTCAGGTCGAGGGGGCGGTAAATCTGAAACTTCTTCTGCGGCCCCGCGATGCGGTCCTGGCTGGGCTGGGCCAGGTCGAACCCACCCCCGCGGGTGGCGCGTAATTTGGCCACCATCTCCTCGTTGTTGGTGTAGGTCAACAACACCTTGATGCCGGTTTCCTTTTCGAATTTTTCCACCAGATCCGCCGGCGCATATCCCTTCCATGTCAGCAGCCGCAGTTCGCCCGGCGCCTTCAAGGTGGAATCGTAGATGAAGTACGCGGCAATAACAGCAGCCACGACCACAACGATGAGAATGAGATTCTTTTGTTTCATGAGTGACCCCAAATATGAAATCGATTGAGTGAATTTACTCCCTCGGATTTTCCAATCCCCATCATAGTGTCAATCCCCCGGGAGGCAAGGAAAAAAATTCTTCCGGCGCGGTCTCCGGGTTTGCCTTCTACAGGGTCATAACCTCCACCGGATCCGGGTCTTTGCGGGTGTGAATGGTGCGGGCCAGTTGGCGGCTCTCCACATCCACCAGGCAGACGCGGTCCCCGAAAGTGCTGGCCAGGGCCATACCCGATTCCGGATGAAATCCGATCGAAATGGGCCGGTCCGGCAGCGGCACCGTGGCAATCACGCCACCGGACGGGTCCACCAGGGCCAGGCTTTTGTCGTGGTAGAGCGGCGCCAGCAGCAGGCCTCCGGGGCCCTTGCAGATGCGCACCGGTCCGGGCGGCGTGGGGATGGGCTCCAGCATTTCCAGGCTGGCGGTGTCGATCACGGCGATGCGGTGGCTTTCCCGCACCGTCACGTACAACCGCCCCGCTTCGGCATCGAGCACGGAGCCCTCGGCGCGCTCCCCCACGGGAAATTCCATGGGCGGGCGCTCGGGATCGTCCAGGAACAGCGCGGTGACGGTGCCCGAGAACATGTTGGAGGAAAAGCCGCGCGTGCCGTCCGGAGTGACGCTGAGAATATGGGATCCCTTTCCCCCCGTGGGCTGGACGCGCGCCACCTTCCCGGAAAGAGGATCGGGGACGACCAACAGGTTGCCCGTCCCCTCGCTGAGCACGTAGAGCGTTCCCCCCGCGTCCAGATCGATGCCGTGGGGACGGCGCCAATCCCCGCAATCCACTGTGCCCACCCGTTTGCGGGCCGCGATGTCCACGATGGAAACGGTGTTGCCCCCCGGCCCCTCGTCCTCCGCCAGCGCCACCCCGAAATGGCACTGGTAGGCATGGGTGCGTTCCCGGTTCAGGGCGAACTCGTGGGGATAGGGGTCCAGGGGAATGCGGTGCAGTTCCTCCCCGCGCTCCAGATCGTAATATCCCAGGGAGTGATCCCCCTTCTGAACGACCACCAACACGTTCCGCCGGTTCATGGCTGCTCCTGTTGAGATGACCAAAACATGCGGTGCGGAGAGCGCAACCCTACCAACCAGCGGCCCGCAAGTCATCCCGCCGTCTGGCTACCAGGAGGGATCTCTAGAAGGGGCGTGACCAATGCGTAAACCGCAATATCAGCAGCAAAAAGCAACAGCATGCGGGGGAAAGTCTTCCCCCCGCGCCCCCCTAACTGGTAGGAAAGCAATTATTTCCTATCAACCCAATGCATTGTAACAACAACCGAATATGGGGTGCAGGGGACTAAGTTCCCTGCCGGGAGTCCAGAGGGCAGAGCCCTTTGGCCGCCGGAGGCACCCCTTTATGTATTGTGTTTTTTAAAATTGGTCACAGGCCTTCTATCGCCGCCGGGCGAAGCGCCACAGGGAAAACAACGTCAGCAGGATGAACACCAGAGCGATGGGGCTGGACAGGAGGATCGTCAGATCGGATTTGTACATGAGCAACGTCTGGCGGAGGGAGGTTTCGAACATCGGCCCCAGCAGAAAGCCGATCACCAGGCAGACCAGGGAGAATCCCGTGCATTGCATCAGGTAACCCAATCCGGCGAAGGCCAGCATCAGCCCCACGTCGAACAACGATTGGGTCGGAACGTACACCCCAACGACGCAGAGCACGATCACCATCGGGAGGATCACGTTGCGCGGAACCCGGGTAATTTGCCCCCAGAGGCGGATACCCATCCGCCCGATCACCAGATGGAAGAGATTGCAGATCAGCATGGAAGCGAAGATGCTGTAAATCAACTCGCCGTGCTGCTCCATCATGAAGGGGCCCGGCACGACCCCATGAATCATGAAAGCCCCGATGATCAACGCAGCGGCGATGTTTCCCGGAATGCCCAGGGCGATGGTGGGAATCAGATTGGCGCCCACCACGGCGCTGTTGGCCGCCTCGGTGGCCATGATTCCCTCGATGTGCCCGGTGCCGAATTTCTCCGGCGTTTTCGAGGCCCGCTTGGCCGAGCCGTATCCCAGGAAGGCGGCCAGGGAGACGCCCAGCCCCGGCAGTATGCCCACCCCGCTCCCGATCAGGGCCGAGCGCACCAGCGTGCGCCAGTGCGACCAGAACTCCCGGGGATGCAGCCGGTTCTTCTCCGGATCGTAAGCCTGCCGGACCAACTGCTGCCCCCCGCTCCCTTCGCGGCGCAGTTCGAAGATCTGTTTAATGACCGAACTGAGGGCGAGGGTGCCGATGGCCAGGGCATTGAGGGAAATCCCGTCGTACAACTCCACGATGTCGAAGGTCATGCGCGGGGTGCTGTCGATGGGGTCCAGTCCCACGGTGCTGAGGAACACGCCCAGGGCCGCGGCGGCGATGCCCTTCATCAGCGATTCCCCGGTCAGTCCGGCGATCAGGGTGAAGGAAAAAAGCACGATCGCCGTGAACTCCGCCGGACCGAAATTCAGGGCGAAGGCCGCGAAGGGCGCCGCCAGCAGGATCAGCAGGATATCGGAGATGGTGTCGCCGAACACCGAGGAGTAGAGCGCGATCTTCATCGCCTTGACCGGCCTCCCGGCCTGGTTCATGGGATATCCGTCCAGCGCGGTGGCCGCGGCCTCCGGGGTTCCCGGCGCATTGAGAAGAATGGCCGGAACGGCCCCGCCGGAGGTGCCGCCCTTGTTGACCCCCACCAGAAAGGCGATCGCCACCAGGGGCGACATGGTGAAGGTGATGGGGATCAGGATGGAAAGCGCCGTCACGCTGCCCAGTCCGGGGAGAATCCCCACGATAATTCCCAGCGCCACGCCAATGGCCATGAAGGCGAGATTGATCGGTTCCAGGGCGCCTGAAAACCCCGCCAACAATTGTTCGAAAATCATGGAATACTACTCCAGCGCCAATCCCCCAAACCCGGGAATTCGCCCTTCACGGCAATTGCACCGTGAGGGTTCACGGCAATTGCACCGTGATAGTTCACGGCAATTGCACCGTGAGGGCATACCAGCAGAGGCGATCCAGGAATACCGGCAGGGCGAGGGACACACCTGCGATGATGGGAATGGAGCGCGCACCGGCGAAAACCATCCATCCGGCCAGGAGCATGGTCCCCGCCGCAATGAAACCGATCATGGGCAGGGCCAGCATCATCGGTATGGAAGAGCCGGCCCAGACGGCGAGGTCGAAGAACAGGCCCCTGCCGGATAATGAATTCGCGGCGCTCATGTCCTCCGTATCGCCCCTTCTCCTCTCGCCCGCGCCCGATACTTCGGGTGCCGGGGGGGCCGAGGGCGTTGCCGTGGCGGTCATCCGCCAGGCCCGCAGAGTCAATCCGCCCCCCAGCGCCAGGCAGAGAATCCCCATGATGTGGGGTATCAGGCTCGGCGGCACGTCGTAATTCCCCGTGGCTGCCAGACTGGTCTGCGCAGGTATCAGCCAGAAAATGCCGAGGCCGGAAATCGACATCACCGAAATGCCGGTAACGATCTCGCTGGTCCTGTCCATTTTCATGATGTAAATTTCATGGTGTGCTCCGCCGGTGCGCCATGGGAATCCCTTCCAGGGCCGCGCCACCGGTGGCCGCCCTGGAATCGTTTGGGATTCTGCCGGATTTTCCGCTGCTGCCCGGTGTTATTTTTTCGTGGCGGCGATCACGGTGCGCAGGCCCTTGATCATGTCGTCCACCAGGGGCCTCAGCTTTTTGGACCCGATGAACTTGTTGGGGAATTTCAGCTTGTTGCTGACGATATCGTCGAAGGCCTTGTCCCGGCTGGCCCGCTTCATGGCCGCTTCCAGGGTGGCCGCCACGTTGTCGGGGGTGCCGGCGGGCAGGACGATCACCGCGTAGCTGGGCATGGAAATCCCATAAATCTCCTTTAGGGAGGGCGCCTCGGGGGACTGCGCCAGCCGGGTGGCGTTGAAGGAGGCCAGCACGTGCATTTTGTTTCCGAACTTCTGGTGTACGCCCCCGCTCCAGGCCAAGTCCACCTTGCCGCCGAGCAGGAAGGGCACCATTTCCCCGCCACCCTTGGTGGGGATGGCGGTCCACTCGATGCCTTCCTTCTTGCCGATGTACTGAATGAAGGCCCGGGAAAGGGCGCTCTGATCCGCGAAGTTCATGCCCGGATTTTTCTTGGCGTAGGCGATCAATTGTTTGAAGGTCTTGTAGGGCTTGTCCGGTGTGGTAATCAGCGCCTGCTGGTATTCCGTGATGGAGGCCACCCAGCGAAAGCTGTTCAGATCGTACTGCACCTTCAACGTCATGGGGGGCCACACCAGGGAGCTCGCTGCCGCAAAGAGCAGCGTGTAGCCATCCGCCGCGGATTTGGAGACGACGGTTGCGCCCACGGCGCCCCCGCCTCCGGGCCGGGTTTTCACGATCACCGTCTGTCCCAGTTCCCTGCCCAGAGCCTTGGAATACACCCGGGCCATGGTCTCGGTGCTGCCTCCGGCCCGGTAGGGGATGATCAGGGTCACCGGCTTATCGGGGTAGGCGGCAACGGCGATGCCGCCGGGAATGCCGCCACTGAAAAGCAGGGCTCCGGCCAGGGTCAGAATGCCAGCCGCCATGGCTCTTCCAGGGAGCCATCGGATCAGGGTGATGATTCGAAAATTCATGGGGTCCTCCCTCGGTAGAGAATCGTACAGGTGCAATCCGATATTGGGATCGTGACGATTCAGGTGTTAAATCAGGTGTCCAACGCAGTCTTTGGCCTTTCCCCCACCCCCTCGTCCGGCCGCGATCGACATCGCGATCGGCTCAGGGCATCAACCTATTCGGGAAATGACTGAAAATCAACCCGGGCCTGTCCCGAATGGGGCGCGGGAAAGGGTGGGATGGAGGAAGCGGATCCCAAGCGGGCAAGGCCGGGCAAATTCCCTGGCGTCTGAAATCCGAATCGGATATAGCACGGAGAGACGTGTGGTTCTCCCTGTTCCCTTGCCCTGCGCCCCCACGGACCAATTGGAGGAAATAAGACCGATGACAGAAAAGATCGTGGATCCCAGTCTGGTAGGCGACGTTTGGCCAGCCGCCCATCCGGGGGAGGATCCGGTGCTCTATGGCCACGTGAACCTGGAGCCCAAGGGCGCTTTCGAGGCGCGCAGCCTCCAGACTTTCCGCCTGGTGTATACGGTCGGCCGGTACGGAATCGACGATACCGGCGGCATCCGCATCGTCTTCCGTTTCGTGGGGGATAGCGGGGCGCTGCAGACCAGCGATCCCACCGGGTACGATTACGTGACCGCCGAGACCAACACCGGAGCGCATATCGCCCTCGATTATCATGGCACCGGGCATCAACGCCCCTGGTTCCGCTCCCTCACCGCCAAACTGCACGGGGGGTACCTCAGCGAGGGAGACACCATCACCATCGTTTTCGGAGATACCTCCCGGGGTTCGCCGGGAATGCGCATGCAGACCTTTTGCGAGGCCGGCTTCGAATTCAAGGTGCTGGCCGATGTCTGCGCCGTGGGGCACTACGTGCCGCTGCCCGAATCTCCCGCCATCTCCATCGTGCCGGGACCGCCTGTGGTGTGGCGGGCTGTGCTGCCCACCTTGAGAAAGCCTGGGGAGCGGTTTCAACTGGGCCTCAAGGCCGAGGACAAGTGGGGCAATCCCAGCGATCTGGCCCAGGGGAACTTCCGCCTGGAACCCTCGCTTCCCGTGAAGGGATTGCCCGGGGGGGTGGAATACACCCTGGGAAACAAGGCCATCACCTGGGAGGACCTGCGCGTGGAGGAGGAGGGAAACCTCACCATCCGCGTGCTGGAGGGCGATGCCTGCATCGCCGAGGCCGGGCCGCTGCTGATCAGGGCGGGGTCGTATTCCGGGTACTGGGGCGACCTGCACGGGCAGAGCGGGGAGTCCATCGGCATCGGCGCCTCGCGCCAGTACTTCGACTTTGCCCGCAACAAATCCTTCCTGGACGTGACCAGCCATCAGGCCAACGACTTTCAGGTCAACAATGCCTTCTGGGAATACCTCAACAACCTCACCGCCGAATACGACGAGGATCACCGCTTCGTGACCTTCCCGGGGTACGAATGGTCTGGCAACACCTCTGTAGGCGGGGACCGCAACGTGTACTTCCGCACCGAGGGACGGCAGATTCACCGCTCCTCCCACGCCCTGATTTCCGACCGTTCGGACCTGGACACCGACGCCCCGGACGCAAACGCCCTCTTTGCGGCGCTGCGGGATGAGGATTGCGTGGTGTACGCCCATGTGGGGGGGCGCTATGCGGACATCAAGTACGCCCACGATCCGCGCAAGGAAACCGCGATGGAGATTCACTCCGCCTGGGGCACCTTTGAATGGCTGATCACCGACGGCTTCCCGCTCGGCCACCGCTCCGGCGTGGTGTGCAACAGCGACGGGCACAAGGGCCGCCCTGGCGCCAGCTTTCCCGGCGCAGCCAAATTTGGCGCCTACGGCGGGCTGACCTGCTTCCTCACCGAAGAATTGACCCGGGACAGCATCTTCGACTGCCTGCGCCGCCGCCACCATTACGGCACCACCGGCTGCCGGATGCATCTGGACGTGCGGGCGCGCTTTCCGGCAGGGGGAAAGCTCTTCGAACAGGATCCCAACGCCTTCCCGGACACCCCCTTCCGCGAGGCCACGGAAGACACCGAGGCCATGATGGGCGACATCGTGCAAACCCCGGCCGGGGAGGTGGAGCTTTCCATCGAGGTGGCCGCCCACGCGCCCATCGAACGCATCGAGGTGCGCAACGGCGCCGAACGGCTGGCCATCGTCCGTCCCTATGGCAAGGAAGATCTGGGTTCGCGCATCCGGGTGGTCTGGAGCGGCGCGGAATACCGGGGCCGGGGCCGCCAGAGCACCTGGATTGGCCGGGCCCGCTTCGGCGGAGCCGCCGTGGAGCGCATCTCCAAGATCAACGCCTGGAATCCCGAACGCCTGCTGGAACAGCGCGGCCGGGATACGGTGGAGTGGAATTCCATCACCACCGGGAACTTCGGTGGCTTCGATGCCTGCCTGAGCGGCGGGGAGGACGGGACGTTCGACCTGACCTGCAATCACGGTTCCCTCCAATTACCCCTTGCCGAAATCGGGTTGGAGGACCATGTGATGGAGGCCGGCGGACTGGAGCGGCGCATCCGGGTGTTCCGGCTCCCGGATGTCAACCCGCATCGTGAGATGACGCACCGCATGACGATTCCCCTCAAACAGGACGGCGACAATCCCTTGTGGGTCTGCGTGACCACGGAGGATGGTTTCCAGGCCTGGAGCAGCCCGATCTTCCTCTTCCGGTAGAGAGGGGGGCCGCCCCCCCAGCGGCTTTCACCAGCAGGTGCAGGGACGCCCGCGTCACTCTGGATTATCGTGCGGATGACGATATAAAATGATACTCCAGTGGCGGCGGGCGTCCCTGCCCGCCCAAGCCTGAGGGGGGGAATTCAATGAGTGACGAGGATATGCAATTTTATCGCAGGGATTTACCCCATCTGCGGATCGTGGATGCAGTATATTTTGTCACTTGGCGCCTGCTCCGTTCCCAAGGCCGTCTAAAAAATCAAGAGCGAACCTTGGTTGCGTCCGTTCTGGGTCATTTTCACGGGGAGAAATATGATTTAATCGCATATGTTGTCATGGATGATCATGTCCATGTATTGGTTCATCCCCATCACAAACAATTTCTTCAGGATATCCTTCATTCATGGAAGTCCTATTCTACCAATGAAATGCAAAGAAAATTCGGCAGAAAAGGGAGGATTTGGCAGGAAGAGTATTTTGACCGGGTTGTCCGCAATAATGATGAATTAATTGAAAAGGCTACCTACATTCAAAATAATCCCTTCAAACGCTGGCCGGAATTGGCCCATTACCCATGGGTGCGGATATTGGAATCCCCGGATTTTGGATAAACCCAAGCTGAAATTTATCGATTGCAAAGAAACCAGGTGTGGGCGGGCAGGGACGCCCGCCGCCACTGATGTGTGCTGGTATGAGCGAATCGCTGCCGGAGCATCCGGAAGGAGGGTGGGCGGGCAGGTACGCCCGCTCCACTATTTATGACCGGATCGGATGAACCCATGAAAAATTTGAGAAGGCGGTGGCCCCGCCCTTTCCACACTGCCTGCCCATTCCACTCTGGACGAATCGGGCTGGTGGGGATAACAATGGGGTCCGGGAAAATTTGCAGGGAAAATCTCCGCGGAACAGCAGGGAACGGCGGGGAATGGCCGGAATGACTCCAGGCGGAATGACTCCAAACGGAATGATTCAAGGCGATGCCGGGTGCCCGCGATGAGGATGTTGACGGTTTCGGTGGTGATGGTGTTTATCGAGGTGTTGGTGGTGGTGCATTGGTTCCTGCTCCCGGACAACCCCTACCTGTTCGCCATGGCGATGACCGCGGGGGTGGTGATGTGCGGCATGGCGCTGCTCGATTTCCTGTTGCTGCTGACCGTGGTGGGAAAGAATCCCACCCGGCCGCAAAACCGGCAGGAGTTGGAGGACCTGGCCCAAGCGGACCCTCTGTGGGCGGTGATGACCGTTTTGGGGGTGGCCTTTCTCGGCGCGGCCCTGGCTGCCCAGGTGTATTGGATGGCCATTGCCCTGGCCATCGGTCATGGCTCTGAACTGACGGCGTTCCTCATGGCCCGCACCCGGATGCGGCAGGTGGAAGGCGGACAGCGCGGCTGATCTTCCAGAGACTCGCAAGGCGCACCGTTGTGCTATGTGCTTAATGGCAGAACTTCGCGTTAGAAATTGCCAGTTTATCTCATTGTTATTTATCATGATTTCAATTAAACCGTATAACGCGAAATTCTGACGCGAAGTACTTAGGGCCTGCCATTCAATTTCGGGAGGGAGGAATCGCATCCAATGGCGAGAGTATTGACTGTCGGCGCCGCCCAACTGGGGCCCATCGCAAGGGATGAATCCCGGGCCTCCGTCGTGGAGCGGATGATCGCGCTGTTGGCACGGGCGGACGAGAAGGGATGCCGGTTGGTGGTATTTCCCGAATTGGCCCTGACCACCTTCTTTCCCCGCTGGTACATGGAGGATCAAGAGGAAGTGGACGCCTTCTTCGAGAGCGGCATGCCCAACGGAGACACGGCCCGGCTCTTCGATGAGGCCAAACGGCGGGGAATCGGGTTTCACCTGGGATACGCTGAACTGGCGAAGGAAAAGGCGAAGGAAAAGACGGTGGAAAGGGAGGATGGGGAGCCCATCCGGGTGCGCCGGTTCAATACCGCCATCCTGGTAAACCCCTCGGGCGACATTGTGGGGAAATACCGCAAAGTGCACCTTCCCGGCCATTCGGAGCATGAACCCCACCGGCCTTTCCAGCATCTGGAGAAACGCTATTTCGAAGTGGGCGACCTGGGATTCCCCGTATTCCGGGCCTTCGGGGGGATCATGGGCATGTGCATCTGCAACGACCGCCGCTGGCCGGAAACCTACCGCGTGATGGGATTGCAGGGTGCCGAATTTGTGATGTTGGGGTACAATACGCCTCTGATCAACGGGGCCGTCCCGGAGCCCGCGCATTTGAGGATGTTTCACAATCATCTCAGCATGCAGGCCGGGGCCTATCAGAATGGGATGTGGGTGACCGGCGTCGCCAAAGCGGGAATCGAGGAGGGGGTGGAACATATCGGCGGAAGTTGCATCATTGCTCCTACGGGCGAAATCATGGCGCAGAGCCGCACCGACGGCGACGAGTTGATCGCCTGCGATTGCGATCTCGATTTCGGGCGGTATATCCGGGATACCACCTTCAACTTCGCCAAACATCGCCGCATCGAACATTATGGGTTGATCACGGAGCGCACGGGAGAAATCCCGCCACCAGAATAAAACCGAATAAACAACGGCCGCCCCGCGGCCCGCGCCCCCACCCGGCCGGATCCCTTGCCGGACCGCTGCTGCGGGGAGAGGCTGGAAAACGGGGGGCAGCCAAACAGGGAACGGATCGGTGATCCGAACCCAATCATGGACCGACAGGAATGAATATCTTCAGTGAATTGAAACCCGAATGGCACCCCAAAACGCCACTTGAACTGCTGGATTGCTCTCCCCGGGCCCTCAAGGCCATTGGAAATGACGAGGCGGATGTGCTGCGGAAGGTGTTCGGAATCACCACCCTCTCCGAAATGGTCACCCATCCCTTGATCGACTGGGTATGGCGCACCTACCAGGGCTTCCGATCCGGTTTTCAGCAGGAGCTGCCCGCCGATGCCGGCCAGCATCTCAAGGACAAATGGACGGGGCGAAGTTGCGGCGATTGGCTCGGCGCTCCTCTCAACTCCCTGCGGCAATTATCGGACGAGGCGGGATTGTTGCTGGGCCGAACCATGGGATGGGTCACTATCCGCAACATGGCCGCCGACAAAGCCTTCGAAGCAGCGCGGGAAATCCACCGCCTCGAGAAGGGAGAACTGGGTCCTCCCGGGGCGGATCAGCCCAAGCCCCTCAAGGACTATTTCGCCGGCGCCGCCCCGCGCCATATCGGCCGGGCCCGTGAGGTTGCGGGACTGCCCCCGATTCCTCCGGCGCCCCCCGCGCCGCCTCCTCCCTCTCCAGTCGGATCCCGCGAGGGTATCGCCCGAAGCAAGACCCTCGCGCCACCCCCGGAAACACCGCCGCCCCCCTCCAGCGCTTCGGCGCGGGAAACTCCCGCTCCCCCGGCCCGCATCACGGTTGAATCCCGTGGGAACATCGCCCGCAGCGATACCCCCCTGGCCGGCGTCACGGTGACTTCCGGGGGCCCGCGGCGGCTCAGCACCCATGGCGCCCCCCTCGATCAGGCGGAGGTGTCTCCGTTTGGGGGGGTGCCCGTCCCCAGTTCGGACACGATCCGCACGGAATACACCAGCGATGGAAACTACATCCCCAAGGGGGGCGGTTCCCGGGGCTGGTACGCGAACGAAGGCGTGGCCAAGACCGAGCGAATGAACAACTACGGGTATAGCCAAGCCATCGACGAGAATCGATTTCGCTCCTCGGGCCTGGAAAACAAGGTACGGCTCAACCTGCGCGGCGCCGAGCGGAGGGAGGTGCGCCTCCAGTTGCGGTATGGAATCGACGGGACGGCCAACCTGGTTCCCGCTCTCTGCCTGGATGTATCCCTCACCGGCGCGAAAATCCGCATCGGCCGCACTCTGCGGGATGGCATGGTGCTCTTCCTCATCTTCGTCCAGCGGGATGAAATGGATGGTACAACGACTCCATTCCTGCAAATACGGGGAGAGGTCATGTGGTGCAAATCCGTGGACCCCAACTTCAAGGTGCAACGCTTCGACTGTGGACTGCGGTTCGTCGAGATGTCCCTCGACGAGAAGGAGGGTCTCTCCAAGGTGATGATGGACCGGGTGGATGAACTGGTGCAAGCGCAACAGCACAGCGATGAAAAGGCCGCCGAGTTTGAAACCTGGAAACTCGGGTAAACCCGGGAGCGCCACCGTTGCCGGAGAAAGGCGGTGTTATTGGAAAGGCGGTGTTATTGGAAAGGCGGTGTTATTGGAAAGGCGGTGTTATTGGAAA
>CAZOXD010000016.1:0-5837 GCA_964583525.1 uncultured Pseudomonadota bacterium | reverse complement strand
GGCGGTGGCGGTCACCGCAGTTGGGATATCACCCCGAACAACACCATCAGCGCCATGGCCGTGTAAAAGACAAAATCGAAGGCGCGGTTGAATCCGGGGTAGAAGCGGACGATGATGTGCTTGAAGGCAAAATAACCCAGCCCAAGGACGATTCCAATTTCGATGAACCCGAGTCCGAACACGTGGCGGCGCTAGAGGCGAAGGTGGTGGATTGAGCCGTTCAGTGGTACCGCTGCGCGCCCGGCGCGCTTCCGTAGTTGAGACCGCGGTCCCGCGAGATCACGGAGATGCGCTTGAGGTCGGCCCCTTGCAGCAATTTCAACTCTACCACAACCCCCGCTGGTCCCAAGCCCCACAATTGGCGGTACAACTTCTCCATGCTGTCCACCTTTCCTCCCGCGATTTCCAGGATGATATCCCCGGGTTGAATGCCTGCCTTGCTGGCGGGGCCGTCCCGGGAAACCCGGTTGACTACCACCCTGCCATGCTGCTCGGTGAGAATCAGCCCCAGCCAGGGGCGGGGCTGGCGGCCCGCGCTCCCGGTTTTGACGAGTTGGGTCAGGATCGGTTTGAGGCTGTTGATGGGGACGAACATGTTGCCCGGAAAATCGATCCCCTTGCCGGTGGAATCGCTTACGTACAACGAGCCGATCCCGACCAGCCGGAAATCGCCATCGACCAAAGCCGCGCCTGAAAATTCGCGGACCGGGGGCGCAGTGAAGATCGCCTTTTCCAGCAGGTATTCCCAATAACCCGCGAAGGTGTGCCGGGACGTGACCACGGCGGAGTGGATGGATCCGCTCCCGCCACGGCTGACCACCAGAACCGGGTCCTTTTGCCTGAGGCGGTTGGAGTCTCCAAATTGGAGGGGGTTCAAATTCAGCGGAGATGCTGTGCGCAACAATCCGAACCCGGTTTGGGAGTCGTAGCCCACCACGGTTGCCGGCATGGGCTTGCCGTTCGGGGCCGTAACGCGGATCCGCTCGGCCTCCAGAATCAGGTACCCGATGGTGAGGATCAACCCATCCTTCCCGATCAGCACACCGCTTCCTTCCCGATGCGTGCCGAGAAACCCGGCAGTGCGGGCGGAAGGCGGAATATCCACCTCCACGCTCACGATCGCCGCCGCCAGTTCGTCCCCCGTGGCCGGCCCGGGGGCGGCCAGGGACGAAAGAGGCTGGAGAGTCATGGCCGCGAGTGTCAGCCCCAGCCACACCGCCCACAATTGAAAGGAGGATGGGGCGCCCCGGGCCAATGGAAACTGCATGAATCGAAATTCCTCGCACGGAATTTTCTTGCAGCGGGATTTCTTGCGGCGAACGGACAGGAATCGCACAACCGGGGATCGAAGCCTTGTCATCACAGCACCATGAAGTGTGGGTTGCGGGCAGCGCCCTGTCTGCAAGGGAGCAAGGCGGCCCCTCCTATGATTGCGATGGCGCGCTTTAATGTACTCCAATCGCAGCGGGTTTACACTCGGAATAATCGTCCCGCACCGCTTTTCATCCAGTGGCGGGAGAAATCCGGGCGACCTCCCTGCCTTCCTTTCAAGGCTGTTCATTTCTGGGCCAAATGTGGGTAAGATTCCCTCCAATCATACAGCGTGGCGGATGAGCAAGCTCGACCTTGATGGAGGGTTCATCGCCAGATTCCCGTAATTACCGGCCAGGAGATCGGAATGTCAGAACAGCTCAACAAATTCAGTTCCCGCGTGACCCAGCCCAAATCCCAGGGCGCCTCCCAGGCCATGTTGTACGCGACCGGGATATCCAGGGAGGACCTGAACAAGGCCCAGGTGGGGATCGCTTCGGTGTGGTACGAGGGCAATCCCTGCAACATGCACCTGCTGGACCTGGCCCAGCGGGTTAAGGAGGGCGTCCGGGAAGCCGGGCTGATCGGCTACCGCTTCAATACCATCGGGGTGAGCGACGGCATTTCCATGGGCACCGAGGGCATGAGCTACTCCCTCCAGTCCCGGGACCTGATCGCCGATTCCATCGAGACCGTGATGGGCGGCCAGTGGTACGACGGGCTGATCGCCCTGCCCGGCTGCGACAAGAACATGCCGGGGGTGATCATGGCCATGGGCCGCCTCAACCGCCCCGCGCTGATGGTCTACGGCGGCACCATCCGGGCCGGCCGCTCGCAGCATTTCGACAAGCTGGATTTGGTTTCCGCCTTCCAGAGCTACGGCGAGTACATCGCGGGCACCCTGGACGAGGAAAAACGGGACGAGGTGGTGCGCAACTCCGTTCCGGGCGCGGGGGCCTGCGGGGGCATGTACACCGCCAACACCATGTCCTCCGCCATCGAGGCGCTGGGAATGTCCCTGCCCTACTCCGCGTCCTATCCGGCCGAGGACCCCAAGAAGATGGACGAGTGCTTCCAGGCCGGCCAGGCCATCCTCAACCTGCTGGAAAAGGACCTCAAGCCGAGGGACATCATGACGCGGGAAGCCTTCGAAAACGCGATGGTGATCACCATGGCCCTGGGCGGCTCCACCAACGCCGTGCTGCACCTGATCGCCATGGCCCGCTCGGTGGAGGTGCCGCTTACCATCGACGATTTCCAGCCGGTCAGCGACCGCATTCCCTTCCTGGCCAACCTCAAGCCCAGCGGCGCCCATGTGATGGAAGACCTCCATACCGTGGGGGGCATTCCGGCGGTGATGAAGTTCCTCCTCAAGCATGGCGTGTTCAACGGGGACTGCATGACCGTCACCGGCAAGAGCGTCGCCGAAAACCTGAAGGACCTCCCTGACCTGGAGCCGGGGCAGCAGATCATCTATCCCTGGGAAAAGCCCATCAATTCCCGCGGCCACATCCGTATCCTGAGAGGCAACCTGGCCCCCGAAGGCGCCGTGGCCAAGATCACCGGCAAGGAGGGCCAGAGCTTCAGCGGCCCGGCCCGGGTCTTCGACCAGGAGGAGGCCATGCTGCAAGCCCTGGAGGAAAACAAGATCCGGAAAGGCGACGTGATCGTGATCCGCTTTGAGGGCCCCCAGGGCGGCCCGGGCATGCCGGAAATGCTCACCCCCACCTCGGCCATCGTGGGCGCGGGCCTGGGCGAGCACGTGGCGCTGATCACCGACGGCCGCTTTTCCGGCGGCTCCCACGGCTTCATCGTCGGCCACGTCACCCCGGAAGCGCAGGTGGGCGGTCCCATCGCCCTGCTCAACGACGGCGACAAAATCACCATCGACGCCGATTCCAGCACCCTCTCGGTGGAACTGGAGCAAAGCGAGTTCGACGCCCGCAAGGCCGCCTGGACGGCGCCCCCCTTCCGGGCCACCCGGGGCACGCTCTACAAGTACATCAAGAACGTCAAGTCCGCCTCCGAAGGCTGCGTTACCGACGAGTAGATGGGAGGGGGGGCAACTGCAACCGCGGCCTCACCCCGGCCCTGCGGGCCACCCCTCTCCAAAAACTTGGAGAGGGGAACTGCCACCGCAAGGGGAACCGCCGAGGAACCCTTCGACAGGCTCAGGACAAAGCGCGGATGAACGCTGATTTGAACTGCCACTACCGCCTCACCCCGCCGCCTGCCGGCGGCGCTCCTCTCCCGGTGTCCCTGGACTACCGGGGGAAGACTTTCCCCCACATGTTGTTGGGGTTTATTGCTTTTCCGAATTGGTCACAGGCCTGATAGGAATTTAGCCCGCAATTTCCAATCGTAAGGGGAAATGAAGAGATAGTGGTGGCGGGCGTCCCTGCCCGCCCAACAACGCGCGGGCAGGGACGCCCGCGCCACTAAATTTTTGTGGATTATTAATAATTCATGCAGAAATTCCAGAATGCGGTCGCCCCGAGTTCCCTACCCCTCCGGCTTTCTTTCCGTTTGATCTTTCCACTATACTGTCGCCCATGAAACGGATCTGCGTATTTTGCGGCGCCAAGATGGGCGCCCGGGCGGCCTACGCCCAAGCCGCCACCGGCTTCGGAACCGCAATGGCGGCGCGGGGCATCGGCCTGGTGTACGGGGGCACCAGCATCGGGTTGATGGGCAAGGTGGCCGATGCCGTCCTGGCAGGGGGTGTGGAGGCCATCGGCGTCCTGCCCGCCGCTCTGAAGGACAAGGAAATCACCCACCTCGGGTTGACGAAGTTGCACATGGTGGAATCCCTTTCGGAACGAAAGCAGTTGATGTTCGACCTCTCCGATGGCTTCGCCGCGCTGCCCGGCGGACTGGGCACCCTGGATGAAATGAGCGAAATGCTCACCTGGGCGCAATTGGGATTCCACTCCAAACCCGTGGGACTGTTGAACGTGGAAGGGTATTACGATTCCCTGTTGGAATTTCTGGGGAACGCCACGAACGAGGGGCTGGTGAAGAAAGCCCACCTGGAACTGCTGTCTTCCGAAGTGGATGCGGGAACCTTGCTCGACCGCATGCACTCGCTGGCCGGCGCGGCCTGATCCCCACTGCAAACACCCAAACACGCGGGCACGCAGGTACGCAGGCATTTCTACAAGAGCCATCCCGGGAGATGAAGAAATTGACGGTCAAGATTCTTTATTTCGATATCGTGGGCGGAATCAGCGGTGACATGACCGTGGCGGCCCTGATGGAACTGGGGGTCTCGCTGGAGCAATTGCGGGAGGGAGTGTCCGCCGTTGGCCTCCACGATGTGAAGCTTTCCGCTGAGAAGGAGCAGCGCCACCACATCTCCGGCACGCGCTTTCGGGTGGAAAAGAACATGGAGGATCAGGGCAGCGGGGAAAAGGATGGGGCCGGGGATCACCCTCACGGGGACGCCCATCACGCACGCCATCATTCACACCGGGCCTACCGGGACATCCGCGCCATGATCGAGGGAGGAGGGCTGACGCCCGGCGCGCGGGAGCGGGCCCTGGAGGTGTTCGCCCGGCTGGCCGAGGCCGAGGGCGCCATCCACGCCACCCCCCCCGAGGAGGTGACCTTCCACGAGGTGGGGGCCTGGGACTCCATTGCCGACATCGTCTGCACGGCCGTGGCCCTGGATACGCTCGCGCCGGAGTCGATCCTGTGCTCCCCCGTGCCCCTGGGCAGCGGATCGGTGGATACGGCTCATGGCAATATGCCGGTTCCCGCGCCCGCTACGCTGCGCCTGCTGCAGGGCTTCCCGGTAGTGCAGGGCGGGCCGGCCTACGAGCGCACCACCCCCACGGGGGCGGCCATCCTGGCCGCCCTGGCCGCCCCGGCTCCACACCCGTTTTCCTACACCCCCCGGCGGATCGGCATCGGAATCGGCTCCAAGGACAGCCCCGAGGTACCCAACATCCTCCGCGCGGTGTGGGGGGAGCGGGACGGAAACGAGGCTACCACCGGAGCCGCCGCCGGGGCCGCAGTTGGAATGGCGAGGGATACTGTGGAATGCGCGGAGGCCAACCTGGACGATGCCAACCCCGAATGGATAGGCTACCTGATGGAGCGCCTCCTGGACGCCGGGGCGCTGGATGTTTCCCTGATCCCCGTGCAGATGAAGAAGAACCGTCCCGGCACCCTGGTGCAGGTAATGTACGCCCCGGAGTTGAGAGGGAAGCTGGTGGGCATCCTGCTCTCGGAGTCCACCACCCTGGGCGTGCGTTACCGGCTTTCGGAGCGGGTGGTGCTGCCACGGGAGAAGGTTACCGTAACGACCCCCTGGGGGCAGGTGGGAGGCGTAGCAGCCGAATATGGCGGCAACCGCCGCTTCTCGCCGGAATTCGAGGATTGCCGCCAAGTGGCCCGGGAGAGCGGTATTCCCCTCCGGGATGTCTACCAGGCCGCCCAAATGGCCTGGCTGAACAAAATTGACAGCCGTTGATTTATACATAGCGTCATAAAAACATGCGTATCGCCCTTCGAGACGCCTTGCT
>CAZOXD010000015.1:0-50449 GCA_964583525.1 uncultured Pseudomonadota bacterium | reverse complement strand
GAATCATAAGAATCGTCAATTGAATGCGCAATTATATAAGTCGCAGTGTTTAAAAAGGGCCGCTTCGGTGAAACGGGCCGCTTCGCTGAAACGGTGGGCTTCCATTCCTCCATGAAGACACTCCCTGTGCCGGTGGTGTGCGCCCCTGCCGGTTGAAACACTTGGCCAGTTGAAACACCTGACCGGTGGAAACACCTGAATTGGCCCGGATGGCGAGATTCCGCACCATCCGGGCATCCCAAGTGCGCCTTCCCGGGGTCCGTCCAGGTAGGTGAACAAACGTATCATTGAATAAATGAAAAGACAAGGAGGGGAAATCGGATGGATTCCCTGCGTGTTGGACCACATGGATCTGGAAGGGGAAGATCAGTGCAAGAATCTGGAATTGAAGATGAAGCCCAGAGGCTACTGGCGGTGTCAATGCAAGGCGACCTGCCAGACCGACCGGATCGGCATCAAGTTGCTGGACGAACTCGGGGTGGATAACGTGATGTGGGGATCGGACTTCCCCCTTCCTGATGGAGAGTGGCCCGATTCCAGAGAGTTCATCGAGCGCGAACCGGACCACCTACCCGCCGGCGTGCGCCGGAAGATTGTCTGTGAGAACGCCGCTCACCCCGCTCACTTCTGCGGCTTCACCCATGCCTGATCGCCGTCCCGGTTCCGCCCCTCCTAGCTCAGCGGCATGTTATCCTGCATTGACAATCCGGGACTACCTGGTCAATCCGCTCCTGGAATCGGGAATCGCACCAGGAATCGCACCAGGATTCTTGCCGTGAGGCCTGGAAATTTCCTTTTCCAGTTGGGGAAGGTACCCACACCCTCCCAAGGCCGAAAGGTCGGCTCCCAACCTGTGCAACCGGGATATCAACGCGCCTTCGCGATGGGAGCAGTCCATGCAAATCACTTCCTCCATGAAGAAGGAGGTAACCCGCGTGGTCATGGGCTGGTGGCAGCGGTCGCATCTACCATGGGAAAACAGATCATGATCGTTCATAGTGTCACCGCCTGGTCCGTCCGCTCGGCGGAACGCCCGCCGATGGCGGAAGTGGGGCTGGGCTTTCGTGCCCTTGCAGCCGCGCCCCGCACTCCATGAAGCGAGGCAGGGAGAAACACACACTGCCCCCTGCGCAATCCTAAATGAAAGAGGGAACCCCCTGCTTTGATCTGGATCAAATTTTGTGGGAAAAGCGGTGCGGGGGGGCGAAAAGTGAAAAAGGACCGGGTACCTGGGGGTGAAGCCATGGGGCAACTTCCCATTCAACCTGTTACTTCGCGTCAGAAGTTCGCGTAATTAGATTTGATAATATTTATGTTAGACAACAAGAAGATAGCTCGATTCCTTCTGACGCGAAGTACTGCCATGAAGCACAATCCCGGGATATTGAACGCATGAAAGCATTGAGAACGGTGGTGCTGGTTTTCATTCCCTTTTCGGGCGGGTACTTCCTTTCCTACCTGTTCCGATCGGTGAATGCCGTGATCGCCCCGCAATTGATCCGGGAGGTGGGGTTGAGCGCCGGCGATCTGGGCCTGCTCACCTCGGCCTACTTTCTCGCCTTCGCTTCCTTCCAACTACCCCTGGGGGTGCTGTTGGACCGCTATGGCCCCCGGAAGGTACAATCAGTACTGCTGCTCGCCGCCGCGACCGGCGCGCTGATCTTCTCCTTTGGGAGCGGCAAGTGGGAGTTGATGCTGGGGCGGGCATTGATCGGGCTGGGATTTTCGGGAGGTCTGATGGCCTCCTTCAAGGCAGTTACTTTGTGGTTTCCCCGGGAACGTTGGCCTCTGGTGAACGGATTCTTCCTGTCCATGGGGGGGTTGGGGGCCGTGACCGCCACCAAGCCCGTGGAAATGATGCTGGGCATCACCGATTGGCGCACGATCTTCCTGGGACTGGCCATAGCCACTATCGCCGTTGCCGTGATGATCTTCCTGGTGGTTCCCAAGGAACCTGGGAAGCGCGCCAACCTGACTTTCGGCGACCAGATCAAGGCCCTGGGCACGATCTACCGGGACCGCTTCTTCTGGAGGCTGGCGCCCCTGGCCATCACCACCCTGGCCACAGGGCTGGCCGTGCAGGGCCTGTGGGCCGGGCCATGGCTGCGGGACGTGGCCCTGCTGGGACGCGGCGCCGTGGCGGACCACCTGTTTGCGCTCACCCTGGGCGTGATGACGGGCATGGTGGGGGGCGGAGTATTCGCGGACCTGCTGGGGCGCGCCGGATGGTCCCTGCTCCAGGTGATGCGGGCCATGGTGGTGGCCTACATGCTGGTGCAACTGGCGATCGTCTTCCGGCTCGATCCGACGCACCTGGGAGTTTGGGTGGCCTTCGGCTTCCTGAGCAACATGGCGGTGCTGGCCTACCCCCAACTCGCGGGGCACTTTCCGCTGGAATACGCCGGCTCGGCCAATACCGGATTGAACGTGCTGATGATGGGGAGCGCCTTCGGCTTCCAGTACGGTATCGGCGCCATCATCGATTTGTGGCCCGTTACCGCGAAAGGAGGTTATCCCCCGGAAGCGTTCGACGCCGCCTTTAGCATCCTGGTGACCCTCCAGGCCTCCGCATTCCTCTGGTTCCTCATTCCCGGCGGAGAGAAGGGAGCGGCGGGTTGAGAAGGGGGGTTGATGTGGAGTTTCCCCCTATCCGCGCTTTGGTAGACTCCCGCTATTCCCAAGTTCCCCTTTTTCAATTTAGAACGGAGCCCGTGGAACCATTATGACAGACGCAACCCATCCAATCCCTCCTGCATCCAATACTCCCGTACCGGAAACCGAAGTGCTGCGATTGCTGCGGGTGCGGGGGAGTGTAAGGAATTACAAACCGGACCCGGTGCCGGAAGAGTGGCTGAACGCCATCCTCACCGCTGGGCAGCGCGCGCCGACCTCCTCCAACATCCAGGCGTACAGCATCGTGGTGTTTCGCAATCCGGCGGTCAAGGCCCGGCTGGCCGAATTGGCCGGAAATCAGCAGCACATCATAGACTGTCCCGTCTTTTTCGCCTTGTGCGCCGACCTGTCCAGAACCGCCCATGCCTGCGAAATTCATGACGCCCAATTCCTGGGGCACACCCTGGAAAAGGGTTTGGTGGCCAGCATCGACGCCGCTCTGGTGGGGATGAGCATGACCCTGGCCGCCGATTCGCTGGGGTTGGGTACGGTGATGATCGGCGGAATGCGGAACTCCCCCTTGCAAGTGGCCGGGCTGCTGAACCTCCCACGGCGCGCCTACGTGCTCTTCGGGCTGTGCCTGGGCTGGCCGCGGGTACCGCCCCTACCCAAGCCCCGCCAGCCGGCGGCCGCCGTGGTGCATCACGAGGCTTACGACCCCGCCGTGATTCCTGCCGCCCTGGATGAATATGATCGGGAATTGGCGCGGCACTACGCCCGCCAGGGACGGGAGACTCCGCACCAATCCTGGACACGCACCACGGCCGATCAACTTTCCACACCCAGGAGGATGAATTTGCGCCAGGAACTCAAGGAACTGGGCTTCGATCTGGCATAAGGAGGTACCTTCCACGCTCCTGTCTCTCGCGCCATAAAAAATCCCGGGGAACCAACGGTCCGCCCGGGCCATATCTCGGAACAAAACAGCGGTGTGTGGAGTCTTCGGCGAACCTGTCTCCACTCCAGAATCCCTGATATCCAGGGAAAAAACAGGGAATTGCGGAAGAGCGGGGAAATAGAACAAACGCAGCACTATCGAAATACCATAACTGACTGGTTCCCCGAATCGCGATCCGCTCAGGAAAGCGTGATCTGCCTCCCTGGTATGGTCAGCGCATCCATTTGCTGGCTGTCCCTTCGGGAATCGTCACGACCCCTGTTTCACATTTCTCTCGGCTCTCCCTGCGCTGACACTTCTGCGCTCAGATTCAGTACCGGCACCAGGTCCTGGCCGGTGACATACCGGACGGCTTCGAGCCGGAGCCTGCCTGGCTCCGGCGGATCGACCTCACCACAAAAGGCAATCCCACAAACCCAGCACCCTGCAAGGTTTCGGATGAGGGGTTTGATTGGGACAGCTTCCGGAAGCGGTTCCATCGAGAGAACCAAGACCGGGAAACCAGAAAAGCCGTTAAGACCCGGATGCAGGGATCGAGGCAAGTTCAGCCTGGTCCGCTGTTGTTCCATGGTTCGGCCAGGATCCTGGATGAGCAGGTAAAGCAACTACTTTTCCGAACTGGGAGAGGGAGCGAGAAACAAATATCTACAGTTGCCCCCTTTTCGGTTTCCCAAACGTATGTAGCGGTGAAGGACGTGCAAAGACAAGCTGCATCGCTTCGTCACGGATATGAAATCCCTGCGCGGTCTATTCAAATTCATCTTGCCGGAATCAAAATCCGGTTCAACGATCAGGAGACACATGAAAACGATCACCGCTGTTACATTCGCCTTCATCCTTGCCGTGGCGATGGGTTCCCTCGCCTGGGGAGGCACAGACTCCCCCACGACGGCCATGATGAAGTCCCTTCGTGCTCAGGTCATGGCACACGCCAAGCTCGACGGCACCGTTAAATCATTCGTCAACAAGAACCTGGTGCCCAACCTGAACAATGAAGTGTTTGTCAATTCGACGCTGGAGCAGAACGCCAAAAAGGTGCCCTTGGCCAAAATCCAGCGAATTGACAATGAATGGAAGGCCGCTGAAGAGGAATTGCCCATCCAGACTCAGGTCACATCGAACCAATGCGCCCAAACAATGACCACTTTCGCCAAGGCCAATTCGGCTGTTCTGGAAGCGTTCGTGATGGACGATCAAGGTGCGGTGGTGTGTGAATACGGTCTGACCAGCGACTACTGGCAGGGCGACGAGGCCAAGTGGAAAAACTCCTTCAATGGCGGCAAAGGTGGTGTCGATGTCGGAAAAATCAAATTCGACAAATCGGCCAATGCCAATCTGCAACAGGTTTCCCTGCCAATCATCGCCCAGGGTGGAAAAGTCATCGGGGCCGTCACCTTCGGCATCGTCGTCGACAAACTCTAGGGGAAAACTCCCCAGCCATCACAACAATAAGGTGCCCAATTCCAACGGGCACCTTCATCCGGTGAAGGATGATCTTACAAAGGACGCGACATGACGATTAGAAATAAGTTTATTGCTCTCACAGTCCTGCCTATTCTGGCATTTCTCCTGTTCACCGGTGTTGGCTGGTGGACGCTGAATGTCATGTTTGGTGGTGCAGAGCGAATTATCCAGGAACAGATGCTCCCTCTCGTAAACGGGGATGTGAAGGAACTTAACAACCTGCAATCCAGCATCAAGCAGATTCTGGAAGCCGATCGCGATGTGCATCAGGCGTTGATCGGTGAAAAGCAATCTTTGGTGGCCAGCAACGAGGAAGAAGTCCAACAATCGATGCAGAACCATCGGGATAATATCGCACAGGCCCGCAAGCGTTTGTCTTCGGCCAGTAGGAATTTCGATGACACCTCCCTCGAAAAGTATGAAAGCCTCAAGGTTGCTTTTGACAAATGGGAGGAGAAATCACTGAAAGTGGTGGATTATGCGCAAAAACCCAACAAGCACCGCTTTGCATTGAGGATCAGCTACGGGTCGGCGGCCAGCACCTTCAAGGAAATGCGCGAAATCATCGACCAGCTTACCGAACTCCAGGAGCAACACATCGAGCATTTGGCCGATATCATGCGAGGGAAAATTGCCGCGGTGCAAACCGAGGTGGACACCATTCGCGGTGTGGCCTTCAACACCAAGATTCTTTTTCTCGCCATCGCTGCAGGGATGACAGTGGCGTTGCTGATTCTGGGTGTCATCGTCTCGCGCTCAATCACACGCCCGGTCAGCAAGGCCGTCGATCAACTATGCGAGGTGGCGACCGTGACCAACTCGGCCTCGACCGAGGTCGCGCACTCCAGTCAATTCCTGGCCTCGGGTGCCTCGCAACAGGCGGCGAGTCTGGAGGAAACCTCATCCTCGCTGACGGAAATATCAGCCATGACCCGCCAGAACGCCGAAAATACCGAATTGGTTAATAAATCCGCCTCTGAAGCACGGAACCTTGCCAATCAGGGAAAAATGGCGATGGAACGGATGGGGAAGGCCATCGAAGGGATTCAGAATTCCTCCGATCAAACGGCGCAAATCATCAAAACCATCGACGAAATCGCCTTCCAGACCAATTTGTTGGCATTGAATGCCGCCGTGGAAGCGGCCCGGGCAGGCGATGCCGGGAGGGGATTTGCCGTTGTTGCCGAAGAAGTCCGCAATCTGGCCCAGCGCAGTGCCGAAGCGGCGAAGAAAACCAATGAGATCATCGACGATTCCCGTTCCAAGGCTGATCTTGGTGTGAGCGCCGCAACCGAGGTGCAAGCGATCCTTATGAAAATCGCCGATGCGGTGCAAAGGGTCGAGGAATTGGTGGGCGAAGTGAGTCAGGCCAATAGTGAGCAGGCGGAAGCGGTTGAACAGGTTACCACGGCCGTTGCCCAAATGGACCAACTGACTCAGACCAATGCGGCCAGTGCGGAGGAAACAGCATCGGCCAGCGAAGAAATGTCCTCCCAATCCCAGTTGCTGATGGAAATCATCGATGACCTCCAGAGCCTCGTCGGAGTCTTGGGATCTCATATGAACGGGTCGAGGACGAACGGGAACGCGTTCCATTCCGAACTGGAGAACAAGATCGACATTCTCCCCGAAGGAAGACTCACTGCAGCCGCACAAGCGGCCTAATCGTTTTATCCTCCGCGCTTCAAGCGGAGGATAATTTCCATTGGGATTCCCGCCCATCACTACCCGAAACTGATCTTATTCCATTTCCAGTTCAAACGTGGATGAAAACCCCGCGTCTCTGAGGAGCGCGAAGCGCGTCTCGAAGAGCGCGGGGGGTGCCTTCCGCGGCCTTCGAGACGTCCCGCTTGCGCGGGACTCCTCAGGCGCGCGGTGATTAACGCATGCTCGAAAGGGAAATGGAATTACCGACACGCCTGGCAATCGGCATGAATTCGGTTAGGCCATCGCGTCCCTTTCCACAACCTCCCTTCAAACATCCATGCGCCCTCCCGGTCTCCAAGGTTTTGTCCATCAATTTCCAGTGGTGATCCACTCAGGAAAACGACTCATCCATCATTACATCGTAGACATGTCTATATGAAATACTCACCACGTGAGGTGTGATTTCTCTCAGCATGTTCACGACGGCCGGGATTCCATTGTTCACGTATCCCGCATCCCGATAAAATCCCAAGCTCATGTAGGTATCCTCTCCTGTCTTCAATATAATCCATTTCTCAAGCCCACGAATTCTTTTTACCGCAGTCCCCGCGGATTTTAAAATTCCGCATATTTCTTTTATCTTTGCCGGCAGGATTTTGAATTCCATCTTTGAAATAACCATGTCCTCCTCATTGATTTCGGGTTGAATCTCCATGTCCATCTATCTATTCTGTTTAACGCGGGATGTCGGAAAAAATTCCTAAAAATATACTTTATATGAATTTTTTCGCTATAACAAATTTTCTGCCATGAAAGGCAACAACTCGGACGAATGGCGGTGACGCGTGCGCTGCCAATGCAATCAATTCCAACGGTGATCGCCTCGCACCCATGCCACCACGGTCGATCCGAGGAAAATGGTTAGGCTTCCTGCCCGGGTGGCCCTGAAGGGGGCTTCCGGCACTATGTCTTCTGATGACAGTATTTGGATGAACGTCGTATAATACCTGCGATCTCATTACAGCCTCGCGAAGGGACTCCCGAGCCAGACACCAGGAGGTCAATTCTTTCAGATCATTGTACCCCTCCAACCTTCCGAAAGGTCCCGATGAGTGCAATACATGAGCCCTCCCTGGGTCAACCGGTCCCGATAGCGAATCTTGACCTGATCGGCGTGGGGGTTTTGCAGATCGGCGTCGATGCTGAAAATACCTTTCGCATCCAGGCGGCAAATCGGCGTGCGGCGGATCTGATCGGTCTGGAGAACCCGCACCTCCCCCAAGCCATTGAGCAGGTACTGCCCGGAGAGACGATCGGTGAGCTTGTTTCCGGCCTGCGGGATTGCGGACACACCGGCCGAGAAATCGAGTTGGAGGTGCTCCATCGAAAAGAAGGAGCGAAAAAGTGGCTCCGCTATGTCCTGAATCAGTCCCATGAGAAGAAGGGCCAATCCCAAAACATCATTGCCACGATCACCGACGTCACCGCACGCAAACAGGCGGAGGTTTCCACCCTGGAATCGGAACTGAAATTCCTGAGTTTGGCCGAAGGGTCCTTTCTGGGGATTATGGTGACTCGAAAGGATCGCACCCTCTTTGCCAACCAGGCCTATGCCAATCTGATGGGGTATTCATCCTCCGATGAATTGCTGCTCTTAGCGACCTCCAGCGAAATGATCCATAAGGAAGACCGGTCCGATGTCGTGGAATATATTAACGACTTCGCCAGTGAAAAATCGGCTCCTGATCGGTTTGAGCATCGTCTGATCCGAAAGAACGGGGAACCGATCTGGGTCGAAGTCTTTCCGAGTCTTGTGAAATGGGAGGGCCGGACCGCTATCCAATGCGCCTTCCATGACGTCACGGAATCCAAGCGTCTGGAAACGGAATTCGAGGAACAGCACAAATTGCTGGAGACGATTTTCGACATCATCCCGGTCATTCTCTACACCAAGGACCGCGACCGTCGGATGACCTACATGAACCGGGACTTCGCCGAACAATATGACTTGGATCCCCGGGAAGTGATCGGCAAACGATCGGAGGACTTCAGTTACCGCACCCCCGAAGAGGTCACCCTTCTGAGGGAAACGGACAATCGGGTCATGGAAACGGGGGAACGTCAAGACCTGTCGGATTATGCGCTCACCCTCCCCAACGGAGAGGTTCGTTACCGGGAAGGGAGCAAGATGCCGCTCCGGAATGCCAAGGGAGAGGTGGTCGGGCTGGTCGGCATGTCCATAGACGTGACGGATCGGGTGAATTCGGAGCGGATCCTTCGTGAGAGCGAGGCTCGATTCCGGGCCATCGTGGAAAGTCTCCCGTACAGCGTTGCCATCGTTGACCAGGAAACAGCGCGTTACGCCTTCGTCAATGAAGCCTTCAGAACTATCTTCGGGATTGGCGATCCCATCGAGGAGCACCATGCTGTCGAATTTTACGTCGATCCGAAGGATCGGGATTCGGTGATGGAGGAAATCCGAAAGTTCGGCCGCTACGGGCCGCGGGAGGTGGCCTACCGTTCCGCCGATGGAAAGCCCTTCTGGGCCTTGGGCTCAGGGAAGGGAATCATCTACGACGGTCGACCCTGCTATTTGAACAGCTTTGCGGATATCACGGACAAGCGGGAAGCGGAATCGAAACTCAGAAAAAACGAGGCGCTCCTTCGTGCCGTGTTCGATGCCCTGCCCTTGTTCATGTCCGTCAAGGACACCCAGGGACGGTTCATCATGATGAACCGGGCCGAAGCCGAGTTCCTGAATTTTCCGCTGGATCGCCTGGGCACATTCAGCAACGAGGACATCTATTGGAGGGATGAATCCGGGCGCCGCAAGATCATCGCCGAAGACGAACGAGTTCTCAATAATCTCGAACGGATCGCAGAGTTCGATCAGCCGGTGAAACTTCTGGATGGACGCGAAATTGTTTCCAATAGGACCAAGGCGCCTATTCTCGATGAGGAGGGCAAAATTCTCGGCTTGGTCGCGGTCCATCACGACGTGACCGAGTTGTGGAACGCCAGGGAAGAGGCCCGCGGCAAGCAGGCGCTCCTGGAGGCCGTCTTCGATGCCCTGCCTCTGTTCATGGCCGTCAAGGACACCCAGGGACGATACATCATGATGAACCGGGCCGCGGCGGAATTCCTGGACTTTCCATTGGATCGCCTGGGCGCCTTCCGCAATGAAGACATCTACTGGTTGGATGAATCAGGGCGGCGCAGCGTTATGGCCGAGGACGAGCGCGTTCTCAAACATGGGGAACGGATTGAAACTTTCGCCAATCCTTTGCGGCTGAAGGATGAACGTGAAATCATCTGCGACCTGATCAAGGCGCCCATCACCGATGAGGACGGCAACATTCTTGGTCTTGTCACGGTCGATCACGATGTGACCGAACTGTGGCGGGCCCGAAAGGAGGCTCAGGAAAAACAGGCTCTGCTCGAAACGGTCTTCGATGCCCTGCCTCTCTGGGTCATCGTCAAGGATACCGAACAGCGGTTTGTGCTAGCCAACCGCGCCATGGCCGAAGAGGTGGATTTCCCCATGGAGCGTTTGGGGGAGTTCCACAATCGGGATATCTACTGGCTCATCGAATCGGACCACCAAGCTATCGTTTCCGTCGATGAGGAAATCCTTCGCACGGGAATTCGGATGGAAAACCCGGATGCAGTCTTTCATCGCAAGGACGGCAATATCGTTCACCGTCATTCAATCCGGGTGCCCATCGTCGCCGAATCGGGAGAGATCACCGGCCTGGTCTCCGTCGCCCTGGACATCACCGAACAGAAGGAAGTGGAACTACAACTCCGCAAAAGCGAGGCGTTGCTTCATTCGGTGGTCGACAACACACCCGTCGTGCTCTGGGCTCTCGACCAGGAAGGGAGGATTACGCTGTCCGAAGGGAAGGGATTGCTTGCGCAGGGGTTGAAACCCGGCGAGGTGGTCGGGCTATTGGTATTCGACCTTTACCGGGACTATCCAGATTTTCTCGCCAACGTCCGGCGCGCCATGAACGGTGAATCGGTGGTTGCCGTAAACAAAACGCAGGGGGTGGTTTACGAACGGATGATGGAACCCATGCGAAACGAGGACGGTTCCGTGACCGGGCTGATCGGGGTCTCCCTCGACATCACCGAACGTCACCGGGCGGAAATGGCGCTTCGTGGCAGCGAGGAACGCTACAGGGCGCTGGTCGAAGGCTCCGTTCAGGGCATCATCGTCTACGACCTGAATGACAATCGGGCATTGTTCGCCAACGAAACCCTGATCAGAATGACCGATTTTACATCCCTCGAAGAACTTATAAAAGGGGAATTTCTCTTTGAGACCGTCCTGGCACCCTATGCCCAGCCACTCAAGGAAAAACTTGAACTAATTGCGGAAGGATCATTGAAGCAGTTTCAGACCGAACTGTTGGTCACCCGAAAAACAAAACCCAATTTCTGGGGGGAAGTCATCGGACGCCGGATCGATTGGGATGGGATTCAGGCCGTACAGTTTACGGTGATGGACATCTCCGACCGCAAACGCGCCGAGGAAGCGATGAAGGACCAACAGGCCTTGCTGACCAAACAAAATGAATATTTCCAACAGGACATTTCCCGCCGCCGCGAACGCCATCAGGAAGGCATCATCGCCGAATCCCATGCCATGCGGCATGTGCTGCGGGAGGCCGAACTGGTGGCCAAGGCCAACATCCCGATCCTGATCGAAGGTGAAACCGGAACGGGGAAGGAGATTGTCGCAGAGTATATTCACCGCCAGAGCGACCGCTCCAAGCATTTGCTCTCCATTGTCAACTGTGGCGCCCTGACCGAAAATCTGATGGATGCCGAATTGTTCGGTCATGAACGGGGAGCATTTACCGGCGCCGGCGATGCGCGGGCCGGCATGATCGAAATTGCCGATCGTGGCACCCTGTTCCTGGACGAGATCGGCGACATCCCCGCCAGCGGCCAGGTGCGCCTGTTGCGTTTTCTCGAACAAGGCGTGATCCGCCGTGTCGGTTCCAACCGCGAAAAGAAAGTCGATGTGCGCATTCTGGCCGCCACCCATAAGACCCTCAAGGAGCAGGTTGCCGAAGGCACTTTCCGTGAAGACCTCTACCACCGTCTACTGGTCATCCGAATTGTGGTGCCCCCCTTGCGGGACCGCCTCGAAGACATTATTCCTTTTTCCCAACGGTTTCTGGAACAGGCCTGCATGGATGCCCACATCGATCCCAAATCCTTCGGAGAGGATGCCCGCCTGGCGCTCACCCGTTACGAATGGCCCGGAAACGTGCGCGAACTGTCTCACACTGTTCAACGCGCCGTCTTTTCCGCTCAGTTGGAAGGATCGAACACCATCCGGCCCGAGCACCTGGATCTCCACCTTCCGGCGTCCGCCGATGAAATCACGCTCCCCATCAAGGAAGTGAAAAGACGCGCCGAGCGCCAACATGCCCATACCGTCCTGCGTCACTTCAACGGCAATCGGCGAAAAGCGTCGGAATCCATGGGCATCAGCGAGCGGCAGTTGTATCGAATTTTGGATTGATCCCCCCTTCACCCTGGTTTCCACCAGGGTCCTGATATTTTTGTCATATCCCTTCAATTTCAATGAGTTATCGATCAGGGAGAGGCTTGTGCCTAGCAAAAACCTCATATGGCCAGAGATCATTGACAGTTCGCCCTTTCCGCGGTTTGCTCACGGGCCATGAAAAACATTGCCGCCATCGACTTCTTCGTTGTGCCGACACTGACCTTTCACCTGCTCCACGTAACGTATCTGTCGTCATGCGGCATGAGCGGCGGGAGGTTGCACACGTTAACGTGGCGCGGCTTCCATCGGCTGCATGGACAGCGCAGCAAATGGCCGAGGCGTTCCCTTTCGACACTACTCCTGCGTATCTGATTCGGGATTGAGACGGCATTTACGGCTCGGGGTTCAGGCACGGGGTTCAGGTTGTGTGTTCGGCCCATGGGAATCGAACAGGTCATCACCGCATACCGATCCCTGTGGCAAAATCCCTACGTTGAACGGGTGATAGGCTCAATACGCCGGGATTGCGTCGAACACATGATCGTGGTCAACGAGCGTCATTTGCGCAAAATCCTCCGCAGCTACCTCGCTTATTATCACGATTCCCGCACGCATCTGGATTTACCTGTTAATCGGGGTCCTGCCGCCGCAAACCACTGTAAAATCTAGCCTTTGGGACTCTCGACGAAAAGATAACAGGGAATTAACAGGGAAAGCCGGTCACGTGTGGATTTCCGACCCGGCAATTGCACGTATCGGCTTTGGTTTCGCCTCGGCATCACTTCCGAACATGCCTCGAAAAATCTAACGGTAAATGTGCAGATGAGGTTTTCGCTAGGGACAGGTCTTAATATTCCCGCACCCCTTGACTTATCGCCGGCAGAAAAATAGTTTGAGAATCCAATTGGAACACTATTGTGGAAAGCATATTTTGGAGAGTTTGCCGAAAGGAGCGAACATGACTAGAAATATCCGTTTTGCCGCCCTGGCCCTGGCGTTTCTCGTCACAATAGGGATGGGTGAAACCAAAGCCGCGACAATCAAGATCGGCATCCTGATGGATTTTTCCGGCCCGATTGCGTCGTTGTCTCCGGCAATCGAAACCGGCGCGATGCTCGCCGTCGAACAAGCCAACGCCGCGGGCGGTCCGGCCGGAAACAATGTCACCACCGTAAAACGGGATACCCGCGCCAATGCCACCGTAGCGCGCGATGCGGTTTCCAAGTTGGTGCAGGTGGACCGGGTGCCGGCCATCGTGGGGGCACTGTCCAGCGGCGCGAGTACCGCCGCCTCCAGCGTTACCATCCCCAATCAGGTGGTGATGATCTCGCCGGCCTCCACGTCGCCCGCTTTGACCAGCCTCAAGGACAACGATTACTTCTTCCGCACCTGCCCTTCCGATGCGCTGCAAGGGAAAGTGCAGGGCGCGCTGGCCAATAACCTGGGATACAAAACAGCCAGCGTGATTTACGTGAACAACCCTTACGGGAAAGGGCTGGCCGCTAACTTCAAGAAGGCTTTTGAAAAAGGGGGCGGCAAAGTCACGACGATGGTGCCCTACGAACAGGAAAAACCCTCCTATCGCGGGGAAGTTCAGAAGGCGATCCGGAGCAAGCCCGACGTTTTGAATGTGATTTCCTACCCGGCCGACGGGAACAAGCAGCTCGTGGCGGCGATCGAGCAGGGCTACAGTGGCGAATTCCTGTTCCCCGACGGGATGAAAGCCAGCGAGATCGCCAACGGCCCGGCCAAGGAGCAGATCAACGGCTCCATGGGCACCGCCCCGGGCAGCAAGGACTCCCCCTCCGGGCGGAAATTCGAAGCGGGCTACAAAGCCTACGTGTCGCGCACCGGGAGGTCGGTGGACGTCACCTCCCCCTTTCGCAAGGAGGCCTACGACGCCATGGCGACGATCCTGCTGGCTATTGCCAGCGTCGGACCGAGCTTCAACAACATGGCGCCCAGGGAGCAAGGCAGGGCCATCCGCGACAATCTGCGCAAGGTGACCAGCCCCGGCGGTACGGTGGTCAGTTACAACGAGTTCGGGAAGGCCTTCCGGCTGCTCAAACAGGGCAAGAAAATCAATTACAACGGGGTCAGCGGCACCATCACCTTCGACAAGAACGGCGATATGGTGGATGCGGCCTTTGACCTGTGGATGATCAAGAAGGGCCGCGTGGCTCCGGTTTGGGTCGTGGAATAGGCCCGGGCGGGGCAGGAGGGAGGGGCCGCGCTGCCTCTCCCATCCCTTTTCCTGTAAAGGAGTTCCCCCACCTCATGGGGTGGGCGGAAGCTGGATTGCCGCCACGGTACCTAACCGGTCGGCAAGCCCCGGCTTTGAGGAGTCCCACGGCAAAAACGCAGTCCATCACCGCCCCCACGGATGAATCGCTTCATCCCCCCACCCCGCGCTGGGGATAAATCACCTTTTTCTCCCCCAGAATCCCCTGTGGCTTGAACAGAAGCACTAATTCCAGCAGGACGGCCAGGAGGAATATCCGCACCGAAGCCGCCCGGAATCCTTCCATTTCGATGTATCCGGTGAAGAAATCGGTTCCGGCCCAAAGCCCCCACACTACGAACGCACCCAGGATAGCACCCTTGTTGTTGCCGCTGCCGCCCACGATCAGCATCACCCAGATCAGGAAGGTGCCGAACATCGGCTCGAACGTCGGGGCGTTGATGAACTTGGCAAAGTGTGCGTAAAGGGCGCCGGCGGCGCCCATCATCATCGCTCCGACCACCATCGACTGGAGCTTGAACCAGAAGACGTCCTTGCCGGCAAAGGCCGGCACCACCTCGTCCTCCCGGATCGCCTTCAACACGCGCCCCCAGGGCGAATGCACCAGCCGCTCGATTGTCAGAAAAAGCAGTACCAGGATCAGCGCCACCAACCCCAGGTAGAACCAGTTGTAACCGTTGGAGATGAGACGGTTCAACCAGCCCGGGAATTCGGTATGGGTTGAGAGATAGGAGGTCAATCGCTCCTGAATCGGGCTCTGAAGCGGCGAGGGGATATGCTTGATTCCTATCACTCCGTTGCTCAACCAGGCCCTGTTCTGGAACATCATGCGGATCACCTCGGCGATGCCGATGGTGGCGATGGCCAGGTAATCCTCCTTCAGGCGCAGGGTGGGAAGGCTGATCAGAAAGGCGACCACTCCCGAGACCAGCATCGCCCCCAGCAGCCCGAAGACGAACGGCCACTCGAACCCGCCCACGATGCGCCAGTCCAGCTCCGCCGGCGGCGGCCCGGAAAGGAGGGCCGAGGTGTAGGCCCCCACGGCATAAAATCCGGCGATCCCGATGTTGAACAGCCCCGTGTAACCCCACTGGACGTTCAGCCCCAGGCAGAGCACGGCGAAAATACCTGCTTGAATGGCGAAGAAGGTGAGATAATTGACGTATCCGACCAAGAAGTCCACGTCAGCGGTTCCCGAATATTCCGGTCGGCTTGACCAGCAGCACCACGACCATGATCACGAAGGGCACGACAGGCTTGTCCTCGGTGGGAATCACCAGCGTGGAGACCTCCCCCGAGATGCCGATGATCATCCCCCCGGCCATCGCCCCGTAGGGGCTGCCGATGCCGCCCAGGATGACCCCGGCGAAAATATAGATCAGCATGGCCCAGCCCAGGGTCGGCGTGATGAACTTGTTTTCGATGCCGGCCAACACCCCGCCCGCGCCGGCCAAGGCGCCGCCGATGATCCAGGTCCAGAGGATGACCCTGTCGGTGTCGATGCCGGTCACCCGTGCCAACTCCATGTTGTCCGATGTCGCCCGCATGGCCTTGCCCATCTTGGTGCGGGTCAGAAACAGATGCACCGCCAGCACGAGCAGGGCCGTCAGGATCACGATAAAGATCTGATCGGGTTTGATGCGAATTCCGAAATAGTCCCGGGCGATCTGGATCTTTCGGATATAGTATTGCGGGCTGGGGCTCCAGATGAATTGTACCAGCGCCCTCAGTCCGAAAGCCACACCCACCGAGGAGATGAGCAGCACCGCCGTCCCCGTGTTCCGCAGTCGATTGTATAACAGCTTGTCGACCGTGAGGCCCACCAACACGGCGGCCACCATGCCCACCACCAGCGCCATGAGAATGGAAAACCCGAAGGACAACGGCCCCAGGGGGTGATCGGGCAGCCCGATGGCCTCTAACAGGGCCAATGCCGCCAGGGCCGAAAAGGCCCCGGCCGTCATCGTGTCCCCGTGGGCGAAATTGGCGAACTTGAGAATGCCGTAGGTCAGCGAGAGCCCAACACCGCTGAGGGCGATGATGCTTCCGGAAATGATTCCGAAGACTACAAGCTGAAGGATCTCCACCAGCATCTCAGGACCCCAGATAGAGACTGCCCAGTTCGGGATGGTTCAGCAGCGCCTGCCCCGTGTCCTCGTGGCGCTTTTCCCCCATGACCAGGATATAGCCCCGATTGGCGGCTTTCAAGGCCTCCCTGGCATTCTGTTCGATGATCATTACGGCCACGCCTTCCTCCGCGATTTCCCGCACCTTACCGAAGATCTCCTCGACAATCATAGGCGCCAGCCCGGAGGAGGGCTCATCCAACATCAAAGCCTTCGGTTCCAGCATGAGGGCCTTTCCCAGGGCCAGCATCTGCCGCTCGCCCCCACTTAGGGTGCCGGCCTTCTGCTTGTGTTTTTTCTCCAACACCGGGAACCGCTGGTAAACCGCCTGTAGGCTGGGCGTGAAATCGTCGTTTCGGATGAAGGCGCCCATCTCGAGATTTTCGAGGACGGTGAGGGAGGAGAAGATATTGTCGGTCTGGGGAACGTAGCACATCCCCTTTTTTACGATCCGGTCCGGGCGCACCCCGGTGATGTCCTCCCCGTCAAACCGGACGGACCCCCGGGTGGGGATCAGCAGGCCGAAGATCGTTTTCATCAGCGTGGACTTTCCGGCGCCGTTGGGACCGATGATCACCACCACCTCGCCTCGCTCAACGTGCAGCGAGACGCCGTGGAGGATCTCCATCTCCCCGTAGCCGGAATAGATGTCCCTAGCCTCCAGTATGCTCATGCTCAACCACCCAGATAGGCGTCCAACACTCGCACATCCTTTTTAATCTCCTCGAAGGTTCCTTTGGCGAGCACCTGACCTTTGGCCATCACAACTACTATATCGCACAGGGTGGTGATCACGTCGAGATCGTGTTCGATCAGTAAAAATGTCTTCCCCTGGTCGCGAAGTTCGAGGATGTTCCGGCCCAGTTGCTTCATCAAGGTCGGATTCACCCCCGCGCCAGGTTCGTCGAGCAGGATCATCTCCGGGTCGCACATCAGCGTCCGGGCCAACTCGAGCAGTTTCTTCTGCCCGCCGGAGAGATTCTTTGCAAATTCATCCTTCAGATCGATCAATTGGACGAATTCCAACACCCCTTCGGCCCTGTCCTGAATTTCCCTCTCCTGGCGCCATACCCGTGCGGAAGAGAAAAACGGCCGCCACATCCACTCGCCCATTTGATTTTTCGGGTAGAGCATCATGTTTTCCAGCACCGTCATTTCCCTCAGTTCCCGGGGATTCTGGAAGGTGCGGACCATCCCCCTGCGGACGACCTGATGGGGAGGCAGACCGTCGATGCGCCGTCCGTCGAAAAAGACCTGGCCCTCGTCCGGCCTGTAAAAGCCGCTGATGAGATTGAAAAAGGTCGTTTTACCTGCGCCATTGGGGCCGATCAGTCCGGTGATGGACTGCCGCTCAACGTCGATGCTACATTGGTCCACCGCACGGTGGCCTCCGAAGTTCTTCCCGATTTCGATCGCATCCAGCAGGATTGTCAAGGAAAGCTCCGAATGAATTTCCGGGGACGGGTACTGAAATTCGGTGACGGTGATAACGAGCTGTCGGGATGGCCATCCTGCCCACCACCCTATCAGTTAGTAACAAGATTTCGCCGGGAACACAAAAAGGCCGCAGCCGGGATTTCGATCCCATTCCATTTTGGCCCTTTCCCCTTTATCTCCGGGTGCGGAGGGTCGCGTCGAATCCTGTCCATATCGTAAACCTTATCCAAGCAGTTGTGGGATATAAACGCGTAGCCTGGATTTTGGCAAGAGCGGCCGACTGGGCAGTTTCAGGCGATTGGAGGGTTGACCGCAGGGATTCGTGGGGAAAGCGCGGACGGCGCGTCGAAATGGGTAGCACATGGGAGGAAGTGGGCACGGCGATCCCCGATAGGTTTGTCTTTCGGGGTTCGGGACGTTGGCACTGCGATCAGGCGGCGCGGCGGTACTCGTGATGTAGACCACCCAGATGAGGGAAAGCAATGATGTTTCCCTGGCTGGGCTTCTCGATGGGCCGTTGCTGTGGGCACTGTTTTTCCAGGGCGAGATGGGTTCGCGCCGCATGGTAGTAGGCGAAATAGGAACGGAAGAGGTTTACGATAGGGATAACTCCCTGTCACGGCGGCGAAACATAGCCCAGCAGAGTGGGCAGGAACAGGGAGATTCCGGGCAGGAAAACCAGGATTGCCAAGCGGAAGATGTCGGCGATCCAGAACGGTGTTACGCCGCGAAAGATGGTGCCGGTGGACACCTCGGGCAGGTTGGCCTTAAGCACGAACACGTTCAGGCCCACCGGCGGGGTGATGAGGCTGATCTCGGTGATGACGACCACGATGATCCCGAACCAGATCAGGTCGAAGCCCAGGCTTTGCACCAGGGGATAGAAGATGGGCACGGTCAGCAGCACCATGGACAGGCTTTCCAGCAGGCAGCCCAGCACCAGGTAGAACGCCATGATGATCAGGATCACGCCTATCGGGGGAATGGACAACTGGTTGACCAGATCCAGCATCTCCACCGGCATGCCCACCAGGTTGATGAAATTGGAGAACATCAGCGCGCCGATCAGCACGAAGAAGATCATGGAGGTGGTCTTGACCGAATCCACCAGCACGTTCAACAGCGCCGGCCAGTTCAGGGTGCGCCGGGTCAGCGCGAACATGAAGCCCCCGCTGGCCCCGATGCCGGCCGCCTCGGTGGGGGTGAACACGCCCAGGTAGATGCCCCCCATCACCACGGTGAATAGCAGCATCACCCCCCATACCCGGCCCAGGGCCGCCCAGCGGCGGGAGAAGGGCATGCGCTCCCCCGGCGGGCCCAGCTTGGGATTGAGGGCGGTGATCGCGTAGATCGCGCCCAGGTACCCGGCCACCCCCACCAGCCCGGGCAGGATGCCCGCCGCGAACAGCATCCCGATGTCCTGCTGGGTCATGATGCCGTAGATGATCAGGATCACGCTGGGCGGAATCAGGATGCCCAGGGTGCCCCCGGCGGCGATGGCGCCGGTGGCCAGCCGCGGGTCATAGCCATAACGGGTCATGGAGGGCATGGAAACCTTGGCCATGGTCGCCGCCGTGGCCAGCGAACTGCCGCATATCGCGCTGAAACCTGCGCAGGCCACGATGGTGGCCATGGCCAGCCCCCCGCGAAAGTGCCCCAGCCACGCATTGGAGGCCGTGTACAACTCCTCGGACAGCCCGGCGCGGGTGACGAAGTTTCCCATCAGGATGAACAGCGGCACAACGGACAATCCATAGGACAGCCCGGTCTCGAAGGTAATCTGGGCCAGCATGGCCAGCGAGGGCTCCAGGCCGATCACCTGAGTCGCCCCGAAAAAGCCCACCACCAGCATGGCGAAGGCGATGGGCACCCCCATCAGGATCAGTCCGAGCAGGATGGCGAATCCGACAAGCGCAGCTTCCATGGATGCCCCCTAGCCTGCTGAATCGATGGAAGGTCGGTTCTTCCCGCGGATGCGGCCCAGGTTGAGGATGAAAAACAAGACCGACAGGGCGCAGAACACACTCATCATATAGGCCACCGGGGCCTTGGGCAGGTACAGATAGGCCGTCACGTCGCCGTCCGCGGCCAGCTTCCCGGCTTTTACCCACACCACCCACGAGGTAATGCCCAACACTCCGGCGCCCATGAGGTTCCTGAGCACCCGCTGCACCACGCGCAGCCCCGCACCCAGGTAGGGGTCGATCAGGCTCACGATGATGTGTTCCTCCCGCTCGCAGATCAGGGGCAGACCCGCGAAGATCAGGGTCCCCATCAGCATTTCGGTCATTTCGAATGCTCCGGGCAGGGGACTGCTGAACAGGTAGCGGCCGAACACGTCGATGAAGGTGATCACCATCATCGCGAACAGCAGCACACTGGCCAGCAGGCCCAACAACCAGATCAAGGGTTTCAGGGACACCTTGTGTCCCGCTGCGGACTGATGCTCGCCCATGGGTGCTACCGGGCCCTGGCGATCTGGGCGCGGAGGTATTTGAGCGCGGCCTCGCTGTCAATGCCCCGGCCCTTGGCGGCCTTCAGCCAATCCGTCTCCGAAAAAGCCACCCTTCGGGCCAATTCCTTCAAGGCGGCGCCCTTGAAGTAATCGATCTTGATGCCGGAGGCCTTGGTGACCTTGAAGCCATGGGCGTCCGCCGCGTCCCAAGCCTTGCCCGCCAGCCGCGCGAACGCTTCGCCTGAAACGCTCCAGATGGCGTCCCGGTCGGCCTTGGGCAGGGCTTTAAAGGTTTTTGGATTGGCCACCAGGAAGAAGCTGGTGTTGTACAGCCCCTTGGGCACCACCGTCATGTATTTCAGCACCCGTTCCAGCTTGAACGACGGCACGGACTCCTGGGGAAACATGATGCCATCGGCCACGCCCCTGGAGAGAATCTCGTAGGACTTCGGCGCGGGGGCATGGATTGTGACGATCCCCAGCTTTTTGGAGATCTCGTTGATGGCCCCGCCGCCCACGCGGATCTTGAGGCCGTCCAGGTCGGACGCCTTGGTGATGGGCCGCTTGGAGTTGTAGATCATTCCCGGACCGTGGGTGAACACACTCAGGGCCACCACGCCCTTGTGCTCGTCGTTGGCGACCAGGTATTTCTCGTGGGTGCGCCAATAGGCCACCGACAGGGTCTCGGCGCTGTCGCTCAGGAAGGGCAACTCGGCCACCCGGGTCAGCAGGAAGCGGCCCGGCGTGTACCCGTGCACACCGTAGGTCAGGTCCGCGATGCCGTCTCGGGCGATATCGAAGTGCGCCGGCGGCGGCCCCAGGGAGGAAGGCAGGATGACCACCTTGACGCGGCCCTTGGTGGCTTTTTCCACATTCTTGGCCCAGGGCACCATCATTCCCTTCACGATGGGGTGACCCGGCGGAAGCCAGGAGGACATGCGCAGGGTGTTCTGCGCCGCCATGGCCATGGTGCTCGCGAACAGCACAATGGCCGGAATGATCAAGACCGCAGCGTATCGTTTCATGGCACTAATCCCTATTCGGGTTTGAGATTGGAGGGGGCCGTGGGGCGCCCAACCTTGGTTCGGGCCGTTTATACTTCTCCCCCGGCCCGCCAGGGGCAAGGCAGATCATTCCACCTCGACCAGCGGGCCGTCATGCTTCCAAGCACAACGCCCCATTTCTTGCACAATGCCCGGGCAATGCCAACCAGCGCCCGGCCTGCGCGGCGCGGGCTTATTTCCCGGAGCCGTCCGTCGCCCGGTCCGCCTCCATCCCCCCCTCGAAGCGCAGCACCGGCGAATTCTCGATGCAGCGGAGCAACTCCAAAAAGCCCTGGTAGCGGGTGTTGAACAGCCGCTCCAGGTTCACCCCGTCATAGTCGAAAAAGCCCTTTCCCGCCCGCGGCCCCACCTCGCCCCGCTCCATCTTTTCCACCAGCAGCCTGGGGGGCTTGAACTGGGGCTGGTTCAGGGCGGAATGGAGGAATCGGCCCGCATGGTACAGGATGTCCGCGCCGCCCAGGTCGATGAACTCGACCAGCCCCAGCACCGCCAGCCGGAACCCGAAGCCCGCCTTGATAGCCGTGTCGATCTCCTCCGCACCGGCCACCCCCTCTTCGATCATGGTCACTGCCTCGTTCATGGCCGCCGCCTGGATGCGGGGCACGATAAACCCCGGGCTGTCCCGCAGGGTCACCGGAATCTTGCCCACCTCGGTCAAAAAAGCTTTCATGCGTTCGGTGGCCCAAGGGGCTGTTTTTTCCCCCACCGACACCTCGACCAGGGGCACGATAAAGGCGGGGTTGAGCCAATGGGTGGTCAGGAGGCGCTCCGGGTGCAGGGCCTTCTTCCCAAACACTTCCAGGTTGATGGTGGACGTGGCCGAGGCCACGATTGCCCGGTCGGTCAGCAGGGGTTCCAGCCCGGCCAGGAAGCGCTGCTTGAGCTCGGGCAGTTCGGGCAGGCACTCGAACACGATCTGGCTGTCCGCGATCTCCGGGCCAAGTCCGGCAGCCAGCCGCAACGGCTTGCGGAGTTCCTCCGGGCTTCCGTCCAGGGCGCCCAGTTCCCGCAACTGGTCCAGGTGCGCATGAATTTCCTCCCGCGCCCGTTTCAGGGCCTCTTTTACCCGTCCCCGGGGGCGTTTCTTGGTGTCCACCAGGAGCATCCGGCGTCCCGTGCCCGCCGCCAGGATGGCGGTGGCGATGCCGACGCCCATCCGCCCCGGCCCGGCCACGGCGATCTGTTCAGTTTTCATGGCCCTTTTTCACCCCCTGGATGTGTAATGCGCGGCCCGTTATTCCGGAAGGCCCCCCGGTTTCGATTCGCCTGTGCCTCACATTCCCTCGTTGAGCAGGGCGTCCAGCTCCTCCCTGCTCATTTCCGCCAATCCCAGCGTTTCCAGCGTGCGGCCGGTGCGGCGGAAGTCCTCGCCCGTGATGACGCCGTGCAGGGTCAAAAGGGCGTCGGCGATGGGCGTGGCGACCCCGCTCCATGCGCCCAGGGAGGCCAGCAGGGCCAGGTTGCATTTCACGTCCTCCTGGATGTAGCGGTGGTTGAAATCCAGCGTCTCGCGCCATTTCTCGCTTTTCACAAGTTCGGTGTGCCCTTTTCGGCCGTACATCCATTCGTGTTCCCCCTCCGCATCGTAATGGTCCGCAAAGGGGTAATGGTGGGAGGTATAACCCAGCGCCTCCCGTATGGCGATCCGTTCCCGGTCATGGGCCAGGATGACGCGCTTTACCGCGTCCGTTGAGCCCTCGTTGTGGATGTCCCAATCAGGAAAATGCTCGATCGGCGCCGTGCTCAACAGCATCAGCACCGAGTGGATGATCGGCCCCACGTTGAGCAGCGCCACGGACAGGGCATTTTCCATCCCGTGGACCGCGGGAAATATTTCCCGCAGCACGGCTACGGCCTCCCCGGTTTTTTTCGCCGGAAACACCCCCACCGGCAGCCGCACCGCCAGCCCGCTCACCCGCACCTGGTTCCCGCCGGTCTTCCGGGTCAGGTAGGGCAGCGTGCCCGGCTCGGCGATGGCCACCTCCCTGGCTATTCCTTGTTCCCTGAATACTCTGGCGAACACCCAACAGCCCAGGGAGCCCGGGGACAGGAACAGCACCTGGCCCTCCTCCACCAGGGGCGCCAGCCGGGCGGCGATATCCTCCTGGCTGTGGGCCGGGCTCATGGAAAACACGACCTTGGCCCCCCGCACCGCCTCGGCCAGGTCTTCGGTCACCTTCTCCAGCCGGCCCTCGCCCTGGCGCCCCAAGCCCCGCAGGGCGATGCGCCCGCTGGTGTAGACCGCCTCGTGTCCCCGGCGGGAGCGCGTCCACAGGCGCACCGGCCATCCAGCCAGGGCCAGGTCGCCCGCCACGGTGTACGAGCCGTGGCCTCCGCCCAACACGGCTATCGGCGCCATTGCCATGTCCTGTAGCTCTCCTTCCTTTCCCGTTCACCGTTTCCGCGCACCGTTTCCGCGCCTCGTCCCCTCAGGACGGCACCACCCCGTCGCGCTGGAGTTGTTCAAAGGCCTTCTCCGCGATGCCGGCCTCCCCCAGCACGCTTTGAGTGTGCTGGCCATAGCTTGGCGGGAAGGAATATTCGCTCTCCGCGCCGGGCACGTCGGCCCCCATGGGTTGCATGCGCACCACCTGGCCGTCGGGACGGCGAGTGGTGGTCAGTTTGTTGGCGATGGCCTCCAGCGCCCGCACCTGCTCCACCGTGTTGATCTGGGCGTGGGGAATGGTAGCCTCCGTCAACGCCGCCTTCAGCTCGGTGGTGGTGTGGTTTTTGGTAATGGCCATGATTTCCCGGTGGATGGCCTCGCGTTCGGCGTGCCGCCCGTCGTTGGTGCGCCGCACCTCGTTGGCCAGGGTCGCCAGAAAGGGAATCGCGCACAGCCGCTCCCACTGCAGGTCGTTCCCGATGGCCATGAACACGTGGCCGTCGCTGCCCGGGTACACGTTGGTCGGGATGAACTTACGGTGCTCGTTGCCGCAACGGGTAACCTCGGAGGGCTCGCAGTCGAAGTCCAGCAGGGGCAGCGTGGTGATCAGCCAGGAGGCGGCCGCCTGCAGCATGGAAATATGGATGGCCTGCCCCTGCCCCGTTTCGGCCCGTTCAGCCAGGGCCAGGCAGACCGCGGCGTACAACTCGTCCCCAGCCTTCAGGTCCACAAGGGGCACGCCCGCCAGGGTGGGCGGCCCGTCCGCCTCCCCGGTCAGTTCCATGATGCCCGCCATGGCCTGGATGGCCGGATCGTAGCCGGGCGTCTGTGGGTAGCCGGGCCCCATGGCCGAGATGCTCCCCCAGATCAAATCCGGCTTGACCGCCCGCAGGGTGTCATAGTCGATGCCCAGCGAGGCGAAGCGGGCCGGCAGGGTGTTGCAGCAGAACACGTCCACGTCCAGTTCGCGGATCAGGGTTTTCAGCAGTTCCTGTCCCTGGGGGTGCTTCAGATTGAGGGCGATGGCATCCTTGCCCACGTTGGGCGCGATGAAGTAGGTGCGCCGGTCGTCGTCCGCCACATTGGCCCCTATGTACCGGTTGGGGTCCCCCGGCAGGCCCTGGCCCGCGGCCGTGGCCTCCAGCCGGATCACCCGCCAGCCCAGGTGCACGAAGCGCAGGGTCGCATAGGGCAGGGCCAGCGCCTGTTCCAGTGAGAGCACGGTGCGTGGTTTCATGGACCTCTTTCCTTGGGATGATCGTCGCCGCGGCCGGGAGGCGGCTTAGCGCTCCCCGGCCGTTTAAGTTTGGGCGGCCCGCTCCGCATTGGCCGGCCGGGCGGCCTGCCGGGTTTGGCCGGTGCGTGCGGCGTGAAGTGCCCGGTACACCTTCTCCGGGGTAAAGGGCAGTTCATGGATGCGCACGCCGGTCGCGTTATGGATGGCGTTGGCGATGGCCGGGGCCGTGCAGATGGCCGGGGCCTCGCCCACCCCCTTCGCGCCGTAGGGCCCTTCGGGATCGTTGGTTTCGATGAAGTGCATGTCGATCTCCGGAATCTCCGGGGCGGTGACCAGCTTGTAGTCCCGGAAGCCCGGGTTTTTCACCATGCCTTCCTCCACGATCAGGTTCTCGGTGAGGGCATAGCCCATGCCCATCACCACGCCGCCTTCCACCTGGCCCTCGATGCCCAGTTGGTTGATGACCCGCCCCACATCGTGGACGCTGGTCACCTTTTCCACCCGGACGATACCGGTGTCCCGGTCCACCTCCAACTCCACCACCTGGGTGCCGAAGGCATAGGCGGCCGACAGGTCGCCCTTGAAATCCTTGTCCTGCATCTCGCTGGGCGGCTCGTAGTAGTCCGTGGTCATCACGATGTCGTTCTTGGTGGCGAAGTGCAGCGAGCGGATCAGCTTGTCCAGGGGGGTCAGCGCCTTGCCGTCCGAGGCGCGTACCACGTACTCCCCGCGCAGGTCCAGCGCCTCGGCCGGCTCGTCGAAGGTTTCACCGGCCAGGGCCAGGATTTTCTCCCGGGCCTTGACGGCGGCGCGGTAGGCGGAGTTTCCGGCGATGAAGGTGGTGCGGCTGGCGTGCACCCCCACGTCCCAGGGTTTGATCTCCGAGTCGTTGTTGATCACGGTGGCCGAGGAGATGGGCAGCCCCAGCACCTCGCAGACGATCTGGGCGATCACCGTTTCCGAGCCCTGTCCGATCTCCGAGGCCCCGGTGATGATGGTCACCCGGCCGAAGTCGTCCAGCTTGATGATGGTGCCGCAGCCGTCGCTGTAGTACATCTTGGCCCCGCCGCCCACGTGAAACAGGGAGGCCATGCCCACCCCGCGCTTGACGGCGGCGGGGTCTTTCAAGGCCGCCCGGTACTCCCGGTGCTTGGCCAGAAAGCCGCTTTTTTCCGCCGCCACGGTGAGGCAGTCCTTGAAGCCGCAGGACTTGAAGCGCATACCCTGGGGCGCGGTCTCGCCGGGTTCCTGGGCGTTCTTGAGGCGGATGGCCAACGGGTCCATTCCCAGTTGCTCGGCCATTTTGTCCATATGGGTTTCCACCGCGAAGGTGGCCTGCAGGTTGCCGTACCCGCGGAACGATCCGCTGGTCAGGTTGTTTGTGTAGGCTACGGTGGTGTGGTAGCGGCAGTGGGGCACCCGGTACAAGGTGGAGAAGGTCTGCATCATCACGAATGACGTGGTGGCCCCCCAGGAGGTGTAGCCCCCGTTGTCATGCAGGGTTCTCACGTCACGGAAGGTCAGCGTACCGTCCTTCTTGACCCCGCTGCGCAGGGTCAGTTCCACCGGCTGGCGGGTGGGCGAGGCAATGAACTCCTCCTCGCGGGTGAACACCAGCTTCACCGGGCGGCGGGCGGCCCGGGCCAGGAAGATCGCGATGGGCTCGAAGGGGTAGATGTCCAGCTTGCTGCCGAACCCCCCGCCGATGGGGGGCTGGATGATGCGGATGTTCTGCGGCGGCACGCCGATCACCGGAGAGATTTCACGCTTGTACAGAAAAGGCACCTGGGTCTGGGAATACACCAACAGGTTGTTTTGGGAGTCGAACTCGGCGATGACCCCACTCACGCCCATGCAGCAGTGGGTCACGAAATGCAGTCTGAAGGTGTCCTCCAGCACCAGGTCGGATTCGGCCTCCCCCTGGGCCAGGTCCCCCTGGGCGTAGTCGGTCTGCATGGGAATGTTGTCCGGCTTGTTCTCGTGAATCACCGGCGCGCCTTCGCGCAGGGCCTCGGCCGGGTCGAAGAGCCCGGGCAGGTCCTCGTAGTCCACCTTGATCAGGGCCAGGGCCTCCAGGGCGATGGCCTCGGTTTCCGCCGCCACGGCCGCCACCTCGTCCCGGCTGCCCCGCACCTTGTCCTTCTTCAGGGGCAGGTTGTCCTTGGCTTGGCCCAGGGGCACGCAGGGGGTGTCCTCGGCGGTGATCACCGCGTGCACCCCCGGCAGGTCCTTGGCCGCGGTGATGTCGATGGAGACGATGCGCGCGTGGGGCCGCCCGGCGCGCAGGATTTTCCCGTACAGCAAGCCGGGCAGCTCGATGTCCTGGATGTAACGGGTCTTGCCGGCGGTTTTGTCGGGGGCGTCCAGCTTGGGCACGCCTTTTCCGATCAGGGTTTCCTTGGCGGCGATTTTCATGGGTTGGTTTTTCCCGTGTGTTCCGGTTGGGGGTGGCCGGTCCGTCTAGCGGCTGGCGGGCCCGGCTTGGGCTACGGCGGCGGCCACGGCGTCGATGATCTTCTTGTAGCCGGTGCAGCGGCAGATGTTGCCCTCCAGCCCCCGCTTGATCTCCGGGACGGTGGCCCCGGGGCGGCGCCCCACGATGTGCCGGGCCTGCATCACCATGCCGGGGATGCAATAGCCGCATTGCACCGCCCAGTGTTCCACGAACGATTGCTGCAAGGGGTCCAGCCCCTCCTGGCTGCCCAGGCCCTCGATGGTCACGATGTCCCGCCCGTCGCAGTCCACGGCGAAAAGCAGGCAGGCGTTGACCGTCCGCCCGTCTACCTCGATGGTGCAGGCCCCGCATTCGCCCTCGCCGCAGCCGTATTTGGTGCCGGTCAGCCCCAGCCGTCCGCGGAGCATGTCCAGGGCGTTCATCTCCAGCGGCACGGCGGTGCGGGTGGTTTTTCCGTTCAGCCGGAACTCGATCTCATGTATGGGCGACATGGCGCAAAATCCTTTTGGTAATGTTGGCGACCAGTTCGCGGCGGTACCAGGCCGAACCCCGCACATCGGAGATGGGGTTGATTTCCCGCGCGGCGGTCTCGGCCACGGCCTGGATGGCCTCGTCGTCCAGGAGGCGGCCGTTCAGGGCGGCCTCGGTCTTTTGCCCCCGCAGGGGCGTGGGGGCCACGGCCCCGATGGCCACGCGGGCGTTTTCCAGGGCGCCGTTGTTGCGCACCCCCGCGATGCCCACCGACACCAGGGAGATGTCCAGGGCCGGGCGGACGCCGAATTTCTCGAACTCGGCCACGAAGTCCTCCCTCGGCCGGGGGACGTGAATGGCCACCAGGATTTCATGGGGCTCCAGCCGGGTCTGGCGTGGGCCGGTGAAAAAATCCTGCAGGGCCATGCGGCGGGACTGCACCTGGCCGCCCTCCCCCGCGCTGGCCAGTTCCAGTTCGGCGTCCAGCAGCAGCAGGGGAATGATCATGTCCCCGGCGGGCGAGGCGTTGGCGATGTTGCCGCCCACGGTGGCCCAGTTGCGCAACTGGTCGCTGGCGAAGCAGTCGGCGGCCGTGGCCAGCACCGGGATGTGCTCGCGCACCAGCGGGCTGTCCAGGATCTCGGTGATGGTGACCAGCGCGCCGATGCGGATGGCCTGCGCTCCGTCCTCGATGCCCCGCAGTTCGGGGATGCGGGTGATGTTCATCAGTACGGGCTGAAAGGCGCGCACGCCCTCCTGGGTTTGGGGCATCAGGTCGGTGCCCCCCGCCAGGATGGTTACTCCGCCCTCGCGAAGCAGGGCCACGGCCTCGGCCACGGAGGCGGGGCGTTCGTATTTTTGAATATCGGTCAAGTCGGCGTTCTCCGTCGGATGGCTGCCTAAAAGCGGATCGGTTCCTTGAACCGCCCGTACACGGCCACCAGGGTGTTGGTCAGCTCGCCGACGGTGGCATAGGCCTTCACCGCGTCCATGATGGCCGGCATGACGTTGTCCCCGGCCTTGGCGTCGGCCCCGACGCGGGCCAGGGCGGCATCCGCCCGGGCGGCGTCCCTTTGGGCACGCACCCGGTTGACCGAGTCGATCTGGGCGCGGGTGTCCTCTTCCCGGAATGGATGAAAGGCCACCTCCTGGCCTTCCTCTTCCATCTGGTAGCAGTTGACGCCCACCTTCTTGAAATCGCCCGATTCGATCTTCCTGCGCATCTCATAGGCCTGGGCGGACACGGCGGCCTGGATGGCCCCCTCGGAAATCAACTTCACGATGCCCCCCTGGGCGTCCACGGCGGCCATGATCTCCTCGATCTTCTTGTGCATCTGGTTGGTCAGGGTTTCCATGTAGTACGAGCCGGCCAGCGGGTCCACGGTGTCGCACAGGCCCATCTCGTCGGCCAGGATCTGCATGGTGCGCAGGGAGAGCAGCGAGGCCTTTTCCGTTGGGATGGTGTAGGCCTCGTCGTAACAGCACAGGGCCATGGTCTGGGCCCCGGAGAGGGCGCTGATAAGGGCATAGTAAGCCCCGCGCACGATGTTGTTCTCCGGCTGCTCGATGGTCAGCCCTGCGCCCCCGCCCCCGGCGATCATGCGCATCCACATGGAGCTGGGCTTCTGAGGGTCGTAGTTGTCACGGATCAGCCGGGCCCACAGGCCGCGCCCGGCCCGGAACTTGGCTACCTGCTCGAAGATGTTGCCGAAGATGTCGAAGTTGAAGGACAGCCGGGAGGCGAAATCGTCGATGTCCAGCCCCCGCCGCAGCACCTCGTCGATGTAGGCCTTGCCGATGCAAAAGGCATAGGCCATCTCCTGGGCCGGAGTGGCGCCGGACTCGCGGATGTGGTACCCGCACACGCTGACCGGGCTGTACAGGGGCGCGTGCTCGGCGCAGTACTCGATGGTGTCCCCCACCAGCCGGATGGAGGGCTCCACCGGGAATATCCAGGTGCCCCGCCCCACGAATTCCTTGAGAATATCGTTCTGGGCCGTGCCCCGCAGGTTCTTCAGGTCGTAGCCCTGCTTTTCGGCCATGGCAAGGTACATAGCGATAATGACGGTCGCCGCGCCGTTGATGGTGAGGGAGACGGTAATTTTATCCAGGTCGATCCCGTCGAAGGCGATCTCGAAATCCTCCAGGGTGTCCACCGCCATTCCCACCCGGCCCACGTCCCCCTCGGCCCGGAGATCGTCGGAGTCCAGCCCGATCTGGGTAGGCAGGTCGAAGGCCACGTTGAGCCCGGTCTGGCCGTTGTCCACCAGGTAGCGGAAGCGCTGGTTGGTGGCCTTGGGGTTCCCGAATCCGGCGTACTGGCGCATGGTCCAGGGGCGCTTGCGGTACATATGCTCGTGGATGCCGCGGGTGAAGGGAAATTCCCCCGGCAGGCCCATCTGCCCGCTGCCCCCGCTTTGCTCCACGTCATCGGCGGTGTACACCGGTTTGATCTCGATGCCCGATTCATTGATCACCGGGCGCGTTCCGGCCGCGGGCCGGCGGGTTTGCTTTTGCGCCGGGGCGTCCTTCGCATCCACGGAAACGGCCTTCATGTCACGTTCTCCTTGATGAAATCCACGATCTGCGAGAGCTTCGAGCTGGCGGGAAAAATACCGTCAACGCCGATTTCTTTCAGTCTGTCGTGGTCCTGATTGGGGACGAATCCGCCCACCAGCCACAGCTTGTCGTCCAACTCGTTTTTTTTCAGCAGGGGCTTGAGCCTTTCGCAAAACAGGATATGCGCGCCGGACATGGAGGACAGGCCGATCACGTCCACGTCCTCCTGCAGCGCCGCGTTGACGATGTCCTCGGGGGTCTGACGCAGGCCGGTGTAGATCACCTCGAACCCGGCGTCCATCAGGGCCCGGGCCACGATCTTGGCGCCTTGGTCGTGGCCGTCCAGGCCGGGCTTGGCCACCAGCACCCTGATGCGGCGTTCGCTCACGAGGCCATCTCCCTGGCGATGATCAGCTTGAGGATTTCGCTGGTGCCCCCGCCGATCAGGGTAAAGCGGATGTCCCGCAGGTAGCGCTGCACCGGATACTCCATGGAGTACCCGTAGGAGGCCAGGATGCGCGCGGCCTTGTCGCACACCGACGCCGCGGCCTCGGTCACGAACAGCTTGGTCATGGCCGACTCGACACGATGGGGCTGGCCGGTGTCCTGGAGCCAGGCGGCGTGCTGGATCATGTGCTCGGCGGCCTCCAGGTCGGTGCCCATTTCGGCCAGCTTGAGTTGAATGGCCTGGAAGCGGTTGATGGGCTTGCCGAACTGCTGGCGCTCCGCGGCGTAGCGCAGGGCCTCGGCTAGCGCCGCGCGGCCCACGCCCAGGGCCATGGCGGCGGTGATGATGCGGATGTCGTCCAGGATGGTGCGCAGGTGATGCTCCCCGTCGCCCACCTCCTTGCTGAGCAGGTTGCCCTGGGGCACAAAACACCGGTCGAAGAACACCTCGGAGGTGGGCAGCCCCCAGACCCCCATTTTCTCGATGGGTTTTCCGATGGTCAGCCCCTCGAAATCCTTTTCCACCAGGAAGATGGTGAGCTTTTTCTCCGGCCCGGCCTTGGCGAACACGGTGAAAAAATCCGCGTGGGGCGCCTGGGTGATCCAGGTTTTCTGGCCGGACAGGGCGTAGCCCCCCTCCACCTGCTCGGCCACCGTGGCGATGGCCCCCAGGTCGCTGCCCGCGCCCGGCTCGGTCATGCAGATGGTACCCAGCTTTTCCCCCCGCAGGGCCGGTTTGAGCAGCCGCTCGTGAATCTCTTCGCTCCCCAGCAGATACAAAAAATGGGTGCCCATCAGCGACTGCATGGCCGCGCAACCCGCCAGGGACAGCCAGCCCCTCGAAATCTCCGAGATCGCCAAGCAGTACGTTTGCAGCCCCGCGCCGACCCCTCCCATCGACTCGGGGTAGCGCAGCCCGAAGAACCCCAGCTCGGCCAGTTGGGCGAACAACTCCCGGGGAAACTCGTGCCGCTCGTCCAGTTCGGAGGCCCGAGGGGCCACCTGCTGGTCGGTGAAGCGGGCGAAGGTATCCCGGACGGCTTTTTGTTCCTCGCTCAGTGAAAAGTCCATGGGCCTGCCGTGGTTCGGTTGGGAAAAACGGGCGGGCGCCCGCGGTCAACCGGCGTCACTCACCTCCACCCCGTAAACCTCCCGGGCCGATTGGGGAGAGACGATTCCATTGCGCACTTCCTGTTTCACCAACTCCGGGTCGCGCTTTTTGGGGTCGCCATAGCCCCCGCCGCCACCGGCGAACTGGTGGTAGATGGCGCCCTTGGGCACGCCGGTGATCATGTCCTTGTTGCGGGGCGTGACTTCCTCGCCTTGGGGGTAAGTCAGCTTGATGGAATTGAGGGTGCCATCGCCCCCGCCGAACAGCCCGAAGGCCGGTTCGAAATCCCCGTCGCCGAAGATCACCATCAAGGTGTCGTCCGAGCCCACCTCGTAGATGGTCTCCACCCCCAGCCCCCCGCGCCACTGCCCGGCCCCGGCCGAGTCACGGAGGAACTCGTGCTTGATCAGCCTGTGGGGGGTCTGCAGCTCGAACATCTCATAGTCCTGATCCAGCACGCCCCCCGACGCGTCGATCATCCCGATGTGGTCGTAGCCGTCCGTGCCGCGCATGGCCCCGGAGCCGCCCTTGAATCCCATGAAGAAGATGTCCAGGTATTTCTCGTCGTTGCGCGGGTGCTGGGCGGTGGTGAGCGAGCACAGCAGCTGGTTCCAGCCCGCCGTCACCCGCTCCGGGATCACCGGCGCCAGGGCGCGGATGATGGCGTCCGCGTTGGGCGGGCACAGGTGGTTGCCGTAGGTGGTGGCCTTGGGGTAGGCGGCGTTGAGGATGGTGCCCGAGGGAATCAGGATGTCGATGGGCTGGATCATGCCCTCGTTGTGGGGAATGTCCGGGTTCACCATCTGCAAAAAGGTCAGCACCGCCGCCGAGGCGCTGGAGGTGTAGGTGCCGTTGACGAAGGCGTTGGTCTGGGGGTCGGTCTCCGAGTAGTCGAAGGTGATCTTCTTGTCCTCCACCTTCACCGTGACCCGGATTTTGTACTGGGAACCCACGTTTTTGCCGTCGTAGTACACGTTGGCCTCGCCCTGGTACTCGCCGTTGGGAATGGTGGCGATCTCCGCCTCCATCATTCTGCGGGTGGCCTCGAACAGCGCCTCGCGGTGCCGCTCGAAGCTCTCCAGGCCGTATTTTTCCAGCAGCGCCAGCATGCGCCGCTCGCCCACCACGCAGGAGCCGATCTCGGCGCGCATGTCGTCCTGCACGATGTCCAGCCGGATATTGGCGAAGATCAGGTCCCACACGTCTTTGCGCAGCTTGCCCTTCTCGTAGACCTTCACCGGGGGAATGCGCAGGGCCTCCTGCCACACCTCGGTGGCGTCCGGGTTGTACCCCCCGGCCACCGCGCCGCCGATGTCGGCCTGGTGGCCCTTGCAGGCGGTCCAGGACACCAGCTTGTCCTGGAAGAACACAGGCTTGTACACGGCCACATCGTTGTTCTGATTGCCCAAGGAGAACACGTCGTTGTGGAAGATGACGTCGCCGGGATATATCTCTCCGTCGAAGTATTCCAGGATGTACTTGCACACCGGGGCCAGGGAGAAGGCCAGGATGGGCAGGTTCTCGGTCTGTTCCAGCATGTTCCCCTGCCCGTCGTACACGCCGGTCACGAAGTCCTTGGCTTCGCAGAGAATGGGCGAGCGGGTGGTCTGTTGCAGGGATATGCTCATCTCGTCCGTGATGGACTTGAAGGTGCGGGCATACACCGAGAGCAGGATCGGGTCGACGTCGCTCACGAACCAATCTCCTTTAAGGTGGTCTCCACGAGGTCCTCGCGGCCCTTCAGGTACACCGCGTAGGAACCCCGCCGGTCGCACACGCAGTCGAAGGACGCGCTGATGAACACCGTGGTGTTAATTTGTTCGATCAGCACGGGGCCCTTGAAACGGTGGCCAAACCGGGTTTGATGGCCATCGTACACCGGAATAGACCGGAAAGCCCGCTCTTCGGGAATATAGGCGTTTCGCTCTGCCTTGAAGGCCTGGGCGGAGTCGGTATCGGCCTGGGTTTCCTCGGGGAAGTCGGGCTTTTCGGTGAGGCCAAGGGCCTGCACCCGCACGTTGATCAACTCGATGGGAGTGCTCTGTTCTTCCAGGGAGTGGCCGTACATGCGGTTGTGCTCGTTGTGAAAGCGCTGGGCGATGGACCCGGCGTCCTGGGTCCGCACCGCCTCCAGGGGCACATCGAAGGACACCTCGTGGTACTGCTTCATATAGCGGCAGTCCCACTTGACGTGGTAACGCCGCTGCTCGGCCGGAATCCGCTCTTCGTCCAGCAGGGCGTCCCCTGCGGCGATCATCTCGGAAACCAGGGCGTTCAGCCGATCCCAGTCCACCTGCTCCAGTTGCGTCACGAAGGTGCGCACGAAGTCGTGCTTGAGGTCGCTGATCAGCATGCCCGCCGCGCAGAAGATCGACGATTCGCGGGGCACGATCAGCAGGGGAATTTCCAGCTCCTGCCCGATCATGCAGGCATGCAGCGGCCCGGCGCCCCCCGCCACCACCATGGGAAACTCCCGGGGGTCGAAGCCGCGCTTGATGGTGATCTCCCGCACTCCCTGGGCCATGTCGTTGGCGATCACCCGGAACATGCCCGCCGCCGCGTCCTCCACCGTCAGCCCCATGGGTTCGGCGATGCGCTCCGCGATGGCCTGGTGGGCCTGGTCCAGCTTCAGGGGGATCTTTCCCCCGGCGAAAAAAGCGGGATTGAGGTAGCCCAGCACCAGGTTCGCGTCGGTGCAGGTGGGCAGCTCTCCCCCTCTGCCATAACACGCCGGGCCTGGGTCGGCCCCCGCGCTCTGGGGGCCCATCCGCAGCAGGCCCCCCTCGTCCAGCCAGCCGATGCTGCCCCCGCCGGCGCCGATGGTGTGAATGCCCAGCATGGGCAAGGCGATGCGGTAGCGGTTGATCTCCCCCTCGTTGACCATCACCGGGGTGTCGATCACCAAGGCCGCGTCGAAGCTGGTGCCTCCCATGTCGATGGTGAGGCAGTCCTTTCGCTCGTGCACCGTGGCGTAGCTGAGCCCCGCGCCCGGGCCCGCCGCCGGGCCGGAGAGCAGCGTCTGGGCCGCCTTTTCCCGCGCCACCTGGGGGGACATCACCCCGCCGTTGGACTGCATGATCAGCAGCAGCCCCTCGAAGCCGATCTCCGCAAGGCGTACGGTCAGGCGGTCGATGTACCCACTCAGCTTGGGCCCCACGTAGGCGTTGAGCACCGTGGTGGAAACCCGGTCGTAGAAGCGCACCGAGGGCAGCAGGTCGGTGGACACGGTCAGGTAGGCTTCCGGCCACGCCTCGCGCACCCGTTCGGCGGCAGCGCGCTCGTGCCGCGGGTTGGCGTAGCCGTTCATGAAGCAGATGGCCACCGCTTCCAGGCCCTGTCCGCGAAAATTCCCGGCGATGCGGTCCACCTCGTCCAGGTCGAGGGGCTCGATCTCCTGACCCTGGCTGTCGATCCGCCCGGGGATGCCCGCCCGCAGATGCCGGGGCACCAGCGGAGGGACGTTGGTGAAGCGGTTGTTGTACTGTTCCTCGCGGATGCCCCGGCGCATTTCCAGGGCGTCCCGCACGCCCTTGGTGGTGAGCAGGGCGGTTTTGGCGCCGGTGTTGGTCAGGGTGGCGTTGGTGGTGACGGTGGTGCCGTGGACGATGGTGCCGATCTGCTTGACGAACTCCCCCACGGACCCCCCCGGGGACAGGGCCGCGGCGATTTCCTCCAGCCCCTGGATAAAAGCGATGGAGGGATCGCCGGGGGAGGAAAGCACCTTGTGCACGAAAGGCGCGGCGTTCTTGCTGGTCACCAGAAAATCGGTGAAGGTGCCGCCCACGTCGATGCCAACCTTGAAGGTCATGAAGGGGTTTCCTTTATCGTGTCCCTTGGTTCCCGTGACGAGCCACGGAACGTTAGCGCCGCCGCTTCCCGCCGCCCGAGGCCCCGGCCGGCGCGCCACGGCTCCCTTTTCCGCCGTTGGGGAGTGTGGCCACAAAATTGCGCAGCTTGTCCTTTTGCACCTTGCCCATGGCGTTGCGGGGGAGTCGATCCATGAACACCACCTCGCGGGGGTGCTTGTAGCGGGCCACCCGCCCCTCGAACAGGCCCAGCACGTCGTCAGGCGACGGGGCGCCTGGGGTTCCCGGCACCACCACGGCCACTACTTTTTCCCCCCAGTGCGCATCGGGAAGCCCCACTACGGCAGCCTCGGCGATCCAGTCGCATTCGGCCAGGAGGTTCTCCAGCCCGGCCGGGTACACGTTCTCGCCCCCGGAGATGATGACGTCCTTCTTGCGGTCGTCGATGTACAAAAAGCCCTCGCCGTCCAGGTGGCCGATGTCGCCGGTGTGGAACCAGCCGTCCTTGAGGGCCTCGGCGCTGGCTTGCGGGTCTTCCCAGTATCCGCTCATGACAATGGGTCCCCGCACCAGCACCTCGCCGGAAACGCCGGGGGCCACGCCGCGGCCTGCCTCGTCCGCGATGCGCACTTCCGCGTGCAGCCCCGCCTTGCCCGTGGAGCCCAGTTTGCGCTCGCTCTCGTGAGGGGGCAGGTACACCGCCACCGGAGCCGTCTCGGTGGTGCCATAGACCGGAATCACGGGCACCCCCCGCGCCTGCACGGCCCGCACCAGGTGGTCCGGGACGATGGTGGAGCCGGTGGTGACCGTGCGCAGGGAAGACAGGTCGGCCGTCTCCCAACCGGGCAGGGCCATCAGGGCGGAAATCTGGGTGGGCACCAGCACGGTCAGGGTGATGCGGTGCTCCGGGATCGTCTTTAGGGTTTCCACGGGATCGAACTTGTCGTGCAGCACTACCGTGGCCCCGGCGTGCAGGGCGGGCAGGGTCTGCACGTTGAGCCCGCCCACGTGGAACAGGGGCAGGGTCGTCAGCACCCGGTCGGCGCGGGTCAGGGCGTGCATGTCGGTGCTGTTGACCGCGTTGTAGAACAGCATGTTCTGGGTCAGCACCACGCCCTTGGGGCGGCCGGTGGTGCCGGAGGTGTAGCAGATCACCACGGGACTGTCAGGATTCACCTCGGGGTCGGCTTCGCGCCAATCACCGGCGTTGTCCAGCAGCGCCTCGAAGCGGCTCCAGCCCCCCTTCTCCGCCCCGAACACCACCCGCGTCAGCGCAGCCATCTCACTCGCGATGCCATCGACACCCGGCACGAAGGACGGCTCGGCGACAAGGGCCCTGGGGGTGCAGTTGTGCAGAATCTCCAGGTGTTCCGGCGGCGCCAGGCGCCAGTTTAGCGGCACCAGGATCGCGCCCAGCCGGGCGCAGGCGAACAGCAGGGCGATCATCTCCGGGTTGTTGTACCCCAGCACCGCCACACGATCGCCGTAGGCGATGGCCAGGCCGTCCTTCAACATTCCGGCGATCCTGTCGACCCGGGCCGCCAGCGCCGCATAGGTGATCGCCTCGCCCTGAAAATGGATCGCGGTGTGGTGCGGTGAAAAACCCGCCCGGCGAACGATCCAATCGGACAGATCCATCGCTTTCCTCGCTGCTCATGAAACCGGGGCGCCAACGCTCCACACGGCGAAATGCCCTGGCGTGTGTGCTAGGCCTCCCCCACGCCGAGCACCACGGCCATGGCGGTATCGCCCGCGGCGCAACCCGTGAACAGGCCCAGGCCGCCCCCCCGCAGGGCCAGTTCCTCGATCAACTCGATCACCAGCCGCATGCCGGTGGGCCCCTGGGGGTGGCCCCAGATCAGGGAGCATCCGTAGTTGTTGATGCCCATCACGTCCACGCCCATGCTTTTGGCGAACACCACGTCGTTCACGGCGAACGGGTTGTGGGTCTTGATGGCATCCATCTGCTCCACGGTCTTTCCGGCCGCTTCCAGGGCCCGCCGGGCGGCGGGGATGGGCGCTTCGGGCATGTGGGCCAGGGCCGCCCGGGCCAGCCCGAAGCCCAGCAGCCGGATCACGATGCTTTTGTCCGAGCTGAGTTCCCGCGCTTTTCCGGGCGAGGCGACGATCATGGCCGCGTTGCCGTCGGCGGGGTGGGTCTGCCCCCCAAAGGTGACGGTGCCGCCGTCGAGCACCGGCTTGAGCGCGGCCAGCCCTTCGGCCGTGGATTCATGCAGCCCCTCGTCGCCGTCCAGGGCGCCCACGGTCTTGGTGAAGCGCTCGTTGGGCACCTCGAAGGGCAGGGTCATGAAGCGCTTCAAAAACGCCGAGCCGTCGGCCAGGGCCTGGTGATATTGTTCCTGGCGGCGCAGCACCACCTCGTGCTGGGCCTCGGTGGAGACGTCGTACTTTTTGACCACGTTTTCTGCCGTGTCGGTCATGGAATGGTTGCCCAACGGATCGCAGCTGAAATTGTCCATCACCCAGTTTTCGTGACTGCCCGTGCCCCCCGGAGCGCGGGGGTTGGGATAGTACAGGTGGGGTCCGTTGGACACTCGGTCGCAGGTCGTCACCAGCGCCGTTTCGGCCGCACCGGATCGCACCTCCAGGGCGGCGTTGGAGATGCACCGGGCGCTGGTGGCGCAGGCCTGGGAAATCGTCGGCCCACCCGCCTGGCCGGCCCCGATCATGCCGGTCAGCCAGGGCAGACCGTAGAAGGCGTGGTTTTGAGGAACCGTGATGCCCAGCACACCATAATCGAACACCTCGGGAGGGATTCCGCGCTTTTCCAGCTCCCTGCCCGCCACGTAAGCGGCAAATCGCACGCTGTGCAGATGGGCCAGACTCCCCTGCCAGCGGGCAAACGGCGTGCACCAGTACCCTCCATAGGGTATTTCAGCGATCTCGGACACGTTGACCCGTTCGGTTGGGGTTGTGCGGGAGGTTGCCCTCCGATTTCCGGAACTGATTTCACCCTGAATTTTCCTGGATGCTATCGAAATTCCAGCGGGGTGTAAACGGGAATTTTACGGTTATGTAAAATAATTATTGCGCATCCTGTTTGGGTTTCATAGCCTATGGATAACCCGGCCGGCACCGGCAGGGGGAAGGTTGCCGGACGGGATTGATCCGTACGGGCATGGGAGGGATGTGGCCGCGGACGGCGCGAATCTTTTGCAACGGCATCCCTCCACATCCCAGGCGGAAGGCAATGAGCCGACGACGCGAAATCCTGCAAAGAGCCTCCGAGATCTTCGAGCGGCAGGGAGTCAGCCGCACCTCCTTGGAGGACATCGCCAAGGCAGTGGGAATCAAGCGCGAGGCCATCTATTATTATTTCAAAAACCGCCGCGAAATCCTGCTGGAAGTGATCCTGCCCCAGAGCAAATCCCTGCTCGCCGGGCTGCGGAATATTCTTAATTCCGGCCAGGACAGCAACGAAAAACTCCATGCCGCCATCCGGAACCACCTGGAAAGTTTCAACCCAAATTACCTGGAGATGACCGTTGCCCTGCGCGAGGATCATTTCATCGAGGAAAACGAAAAACTCGATGAACTGCGCAAGACCTGGAACACCTACAACGATTGCTGGACCCGGTTGATCCGGGAAGGCCAGCGTAGCGGCGCGTTCAATGCACAGCTCAATCCGAAGATGGTGTCCTTCGGCGCGCTAGGCATGTGCAACTGGCTGTCCCGTTGGTACAACCCGAAAATGACCGTCACCATCAAGGAGATTGTCGAAATCTACTTTCACATGATCGCCTTCGGGATCGGGAGCGAATCGGCCGCGGGACAGCCAACTTTGGGCGATTCAGGAACGGCCAAAGGTGAAAGCCAGGAAAAAACCACCTCCTTTCCCCGGATTTCGTAAATGATCCGCCCGTCGTTGGGCAAATTTCGCCCAAAGTGAAATTGATGACGAATCTGGTGGAACACGTTTTCGGCGACCTGACCGAAAAATGCATCCGCCGCGGCGTCTCCCGTTTCGCCGCCGAGTTGATCGCGGCAATCAAGGGTTTCTCGAAACTGAAACATTGCAGCAAAAATCCAAAACCCTTAGAGTTCCTGAGAACCGATGGCGACCCCTTTGGAGAGAACGAAGCGGAATTGAAGGGATGGATCGGTGACTAGGATCCGGAGGCAATCCACGCGATGGAGTGAAAAAAGCCATTTGACCGCTAAAACCGCACCGCCATTATTGCGAACGCGGCTCGAATGAGCTTAATCGGAACCGGCCCAGCCGTGTAACGGCTGTCAGAAAACATCAACAATCCCGTCCTGCACGGACTTTGGCCAAGGATAGTAGCCATGAGAATATTGCAACCGAATGGGTGGAAGCAGCCGAGCGGCTTTTCCCAAGGCGTCCTCGCCGAGGGACGTGTGATTTTTGTCGCAGGGCAGGTGGGCTGGAACGCGAACAACGAAATGACCAGTCCCGATTTCGTGGGCCAGGCTCGCCAGGCGCTACAGAATATCGTCGCCATTCTGGCCGAAGGCGGCGCCGAACCCCGCCACATCACTCGACTGGACTGGTTTGTCGTGGACGTGGATGAATACGCTGCCGCCGCGGTGGAACTGGGTCAGGTCTATCGGGAGGTAATCGGAAATCACTATCCGGCCATGATGCTGCTCGGGATCTCGAAACTTCTCGAGGAGGGCGCCCGGCTCGAAATAGAGGCCACGGCCGTCATTCCCACATAACGGCGACGATATTGCCTGGCGTCCGGTGTGCCGAAGGCCCGGGCAAACGGGCGGCGCTCCCTTTCCGGGCGCAAAGCGGAAAACGGATCCGGGTCTTCCCTGCCGGCAAATCGGGAGTTCGGGAAGGTGGCTGCGGCCGGTGAAGGTGAACGGATTATAGCGGAGGGCGTATTGTAGGGTATGGGCAGGAAGCTCGGAGGAAAGCCGGATATCGCCTTACGCGGATTGCAGGTTTCCCAAAGGTGGAGCCATGACACCGGATCATTTTTCGCCACTGGACAGGTACCGCAAGCGGGAAGGCCGGATAGCCATCACGGGTATTCAGGCGTTGATACGGATACCGATAGACCAGAACCGGAGGGATCGCGAAGCCGGTCTTCGCATCGGCACCTACGTTTCCGGATACCAGGGATCGCCCCTGGGGGCGATCGACAAACAGATGCGCATGGCCGCCCCGTTGCTGGGCGAGCACGATATCCGCTTCGAGATGGGAATCAACGAGGATCTGGCCGCGACGGCCATATACGGAACGCAATTCCTCGACCGGTTTCCCCACAGTAAATATGACGGCGTGTTGGGCATGTGGTACGGCAAATCGCCCGGCCTGGACCGTTCCGGGGATATCATGCGACACGCCCAGTACCTGGGCACCAGCAGGCACGGGGCCTCCCTGATCGTAACGGGCGACGACCCCGCCATCAAAAGTTCCAGCATTCCCAGCGACAGCACCATCGCCTTGTTCGATTGGTTTTTCCCCGTCTTTTATCCCGGCAACACAGCCGAAGTGCTGGAGTACGGGCTGCATGCCGTGGCCCTGTCCCGCTACTCGGGGACCTGGACAGCGCTCAAGATCGTCACCAATGTCGCCGAAGGAGGCGCCATCATCGAAGTGTCTCCGCGGCAGGCCGCCGCCGTGCTGCCGGAACTGGAAATAGACGGTAAGCCCTTCCGGAAAAAGCAGGATACCCGCGTGATTCCCCCCTACAACCTGGAGGTCGAGCAGATCATCCATTACGAACGGCTGGAAGCCGTCAAAGCATACGCCCGTGCCAACGCCCTGAACCGGATCGCCGTCAGGGGCGAAAACGACCGGTTCGGCCTGGTTTCCATGGGGAAGACCTACTACGACCTGTTGTTGGCGCTGGAAATTTTGGGACTCACCGAAGAGAAGTTGAAGGAGGCCGGGATCAGGATTTACAAGCTGGGCATGATCTCCCCCATCGAACCGGAAGGGCTGAGGGATTTCGCCGACGGGCTGGAGGAAATTCTGGTCGTCGAGGAAAAAAGGGGGTTCGTGGAAATGCTGATCTGCCATCAGTTGTTCAATCTGCCCTCCCACCCGCGAGTTTTCGGAAAATCGGGTCCGGACGGGCGGGAATTATTCCCGAAAAATCATGAATTGCAGCCGGAGCAAATTGCCAAGCGACTGGCGGGATATTTCGAAAAGCGGTTGGGCCGGAAAGACCTTACCGAGCGGGTGCGGCGGCTGACGAATATCGACCAGCGCGCCTACGGGGTAACGACCCTGCGGATGCCCTACTTTTGCAGCGGGTGTCCCCATAATACCTCCACCAGGCTTCCCGAAGGAGAAATGGCTGGCGGCGGAATCGGCTGTCATGGCCTTGCCTATTTCATGGGCCGGGGGATCTGCTGGTTTCCCCAGATGGGGGGCGAGGGCGCGCCCTGGATCGGGTTGCGGCATTACACCGATAGGGAGCACATGTTTCAGAACGTTGGGGACGGCACCTACTTTCATTCCGGCAGCAAGGCCGTGGAGGCCTGTGTTGCCCGCAACGCCAACATCACGTTCAAGATCCTTTACAATGCAACGGTGGCCATGACCGGCGGCCAAGAGGTGGTGGGCAGGATGGACCCCATTGCGATTGCCCGCAAGCTGGAGCTGGAAGGGGTGAAAGAAATTGTCATCGTGCCCGAGGACATTGGTAAATACCCCAAAAAACGCATCGGCAACAGGATCAGCATCCGGCCCAGGGACGATTACAATCAGGTCATGCTGGAATTGAAAAAGGTCAAAGGGGTGACGGCCATCATTTTCGATCAGTTGTGCGCCGCCGAAAAACGCCGCTTGCGGAAACATGGAAAACTGGAGACGCCGGAGGCTCGAATCTACATTCACGAGGGCATTTGCGAGGGGTGCGGAGATTGCGGCATTGAATCCAACTGCCTGTCGGTGATCCCCATTGAGACGGAATATGGCCGCAAGACCGCGCTACACCAGTCTTCCTGTAACTTCGATTATTCCTGCCTCAAAGGCGATTGCCCGGCATTCATTACCGTGCGGGGCGGGAAGGACGTTCTTCACCCAATGCAACGGGGGTTGTCCGACCCGACGGAAGCACCCTTGCCCGAACCGGAAAACAGGGCACGGTGCGAGGAGCCTTACAAAATCCTCATCGTGGGGGTTGGCGGCACAGGCGTGGTAACGATGGATGCGTTGCTGGTCGAGGCGGCATTCGTTGAAGGACTTCACGCGGTGCATCTGGACCAGACAGGCCTTTCGCAAAAGGCGGGGTCCGTCATGTCCAACATTATTATCGCCAAATCGCCAATGACCCGGCCCAACAAAATTTCCGCCGGAGAGGCGGACCTGCTGCTGGCACTCGATCTGCTTTCCTCGGTTTCCCCGGATAATCTGCACCGGCTTCACCCCGATAATACCGTGGCGGTGGTGAATACTCACTCCAGCCACACGGGGGAAGAGATCAGCGACGTGAAAGCCCAACGGCCGCCCGAGACAAGCCTGCTGGCCGAGCTGGAGGAGTTCACCCGAAAGGACCGCACCATTGCGCTGGATGCGGAAGAATTATCCGAAGCACTGTTCGCCAATACCAAATCCAACAATATCATCCTGTTGGGTGTGGCCTATCAGGCCGGCCTGATTCCTCTCAAGGCGGAGTCAATCGAGGGCGCCATTCGGGCCAACGGGGTTGACGTGGAGCAGAATCTCCAGGCCTTTCGCTGGGGCCGCCGATACGTTCAGCACCGCAGCGCGGTGGAAAGCGTGATCCGGAGGGACGACCGGGAAAAGGATCCCCGCCGGGAGGTGCTGGCGAAACTGCAATTCTTTGCGCCGAGGCAGGTTGAACGGTTCACGCAAATGGTCGAAACATTCTCCGCGGGCCGGAAGCTGACCGACATTATTTTCCCTAGGGTGGCCGACCTGATCCTCTACCAAGACAGCGCCCTCGCCCAGGACTTCCTCGAATTCGTGCGCCGGATCGCGGAGGAGGAAGCACGCCGCACGCCGGGGCGCACCGAGCTGGGAGAGGCCGTGGCCCGCTGGCTGTTCAAGCTGATGGCCTATAAGGACGAATACGAGGTGGCCCGGCTGATCCTCCAACACCCTTTCCAGCAGCGGTTGGCCAGGGATCACCGGGGCCGGTTGAAAATCCATTACCTGCTGCACCCACCGCTGCTGCGGGCTGTCGGGTTGAAAAAGAAACTTCCTCTTGGGAAAGGGTTCTTCCCCCTCTTCCGGATCCTGTACGGCCTGAGAAGGCTGCGGGGCACGCCACTCGATATCTTCGGCTATTCCCGCATCCGCCGCGAGGAGAGGCGTCTTATCGCCTGGTACCGCGGCCTGATCGAATCCCTGCTACCCGATTTGAAACATGAAAACCACGGGCTGGCGGTATCCATCGCCAGCGCCCCGGACCATATTAGGGGATTCGAGTCCGTCAAGGTGCGCACAATCGCCGAAACCGCGGCGGAGGTGGCACGGCTTCTCGAGGCGTTTCGCGCCGATAGCACGACCAGGGCGGCCGGATAACAGACCTCCCGCCCCCGTGGGCCGGCAGCGATTTGGGCCTGTCCCTTGTCCTTGGCGAAAACTCCATAGGCGAAACCCTCCATTAACGGCGCATCGTTGACATCGGTGTCCAGCGCGGCTCCAGGCCTTCAAATTGTCTTTTTCATGGGCAATAAGCCATTCGGAGTCGAAAAGGGAGACCCCCAGGACAAATGTACCCTCCGAAGTGAACACCTGCCCCTGAACGAAAAGTTTGGAATCAGCTTTAAGCAGCGTGGCGTGTATAGCGATGATGCAGCCGGGCAAGCATCGGCAACGCAACGACAAGTCTACGCTCCGCAGGCTCGGCTTCGCGGGACTTTGGACAATCTCCGGCGAGGCCCAGATGCGTGCGGGAATCGTGATATTAAGCGAGATATACATAGCGTCATAAAAACATGCGTATCGCCCTTCGAGACGCCTTGCTCCGCAAGGCTCCTCAGGGAGGCGGTTAAACTGGGAACTGAAACCCGCGTCCCTGAGGAGGGCTCCATGGGAGCCCGTCTCGAAGGGCGCGATCAATATCCGGAATCATAAGAATCGTCAATTGAATGTGCAATTATATAAGTCGCAGTGTTTAGCTGCGGAGAATCCTGCGCAAATGACGCTCGTTGACCACGATCTTGTGGTCGACGCAGTCCCGGCGGATGGAACCGATCACCCGTTCTACGTAGGGATTTTGCCACGAAAGCGGGCCGTTGGTCTGCGCGGGGTTGAGAGAATTCTGAAAAAAATCGAAACACGGTGGTGACCCCCCAACACCCGTCTTGCCGTACCGCCAACCTTCTGATCCGGATGCCAGCCAGATTCATCTTTGGGGAGACGACGCCGCGAGTAGGCGCTTAGCCTGCTTCTACCCGGTATCCAATCCGCTCCAGCGCCGCTTTGATGCGCTCGATGCTCAGAACGTCCGGGCGAAAGACGACGTGCACGTGCTTGGCTTGCGCGTCGCCACTCACTCCGTCAATTCCTTCCTCCGCGCCCAGGTATCCCTGGATCGTGTCCACACAGCCCTGGCAGTGGATGCCCGGCACCTTCAGCACCACCTCGCTTGTGCCGGCCTCGGCCAGTTCCGGTGAAGCAGCCTGTCCCACACTGGGTTTCTGTGCGGCCCCCGGCTGCCAGGCGCCCGTGAGCAGGCGCCCGCCGAATGAGTTGGCCAGCACGGTGGTCACGCTTGCGGCCATGGCGATCATCGCCCAGACGGGATCCACCAGCCCGGTGGTGGCGGCAGGCACGCCGATTCCGTTGAAAGTGAAGGCCAGGGCCAGGTTCTGCACCGTTTTGCGGTAAGAGTTGCCGCCGATCTGGTAGGCGTCCACCACGCCGCCCAGCCGTTCTCCGGTAAGGATCACGTCGGCCGACTCGATGGCGATGTCGGTTCCAGCGCCGATGGCGATGCCCACGTCGGCCTGCATCAAGGCCGGGGCGTCGTTGATGCCGTCGCCCACAAAGGCCACCCGGTAGCCTTCCTGCTGCAAGGCCCGCACGCGGTCGGCTTTCTGGTCGGGGAGCACCTGCGCGAGCACCTCCTCGATGCCCACGTCCTGGGCCACGCTGTGGGCTGTGCGCTCGTTGTCTCCGGTGATCATCACCGGCTCCAGACCGAGACCCCTCAGGCGGGAGATGGTGGCTTTTGCATCGTCCTTGAGCGTGTCCGCAATGGCGACCAAACCGAGCACTGTCGTATTGCCGCCCGTTTCCTCACCCACCAGCACTACGGTTTTGGCCTCGTCCTGCATGTGTCTGATGTCGTTCCGGGTGGCCGCGGGCAGCTCGGCCGCCAGCTCGCCAGTGAACCAGTCCGGATTGCCCACGTACACGGCATGTCCGTCCAGACGGGCCCGCACCCCTTTGCCGGGCTCGGCATTGAAATCGTTCACCGCTTCGAGGCGCAGCCCCTTCGCTTCGGCGGCGTCCAGGACGGCCGCGGCGAGCGGATGCTCAGAAGCGCTTTCCGCGCTGGCCGCGCGGCGCAGTAGCGCTTCCTCTCCAAAGCCTTGGTAGGCCACGATGTCAGTGACCGTGGGCCTGCCCCGGGTCAACGTGCCCGTCTTGTCGAACACCACTTTCCGCACGTCCTTGAGGACATGGAAGGCTTCGCCGGAACGCATCAACACGCCGCGCTCGGCTGCCATGCCCCCGCCACGGATCATGGCCAGCGGCGTGGCCATGCCCAGGGCGCAGGGGTAGCCCATCACGAACACCGCCAGCGTGGCGAAGATAGCCCGCGAGATGTCCATCTCGCCGGTCGCGAGCCAGGCGCCGAGCGTCCAGGCGAGGAAGCTCATGCCTGCAAATCCGATTACGCCGGGAACGAAGTACTTCAGCACTACGTCCACCAGTTGCAAAATACCCGGCTTCATGGCGCGGGCCTCCTGGATATAACGGGCCACCTGGGCAAGAAAGCTCTCCTCGCCGATGCGGGTCACCTCGACCACCAGGCTGCCCGTCTGGTTGATGGAACCACCCACCACCTCGTCTCCCGGGCCCTTTTCCACCGGGATGGACTCGCCCGTGACGATGCTCATGTCCACGCTGGAGCCTCCGTCCACGACCCTGCCGTCAACCGGAATCGACTCGCCGGGACGGACCCGCACGCGGTCGCCCACACGGACTTCCTGGACGGACACCTCGATGGCTTCCCCGTCGCGGAGCACCCAGGCGGAATCGGGCTGCAGGTGCAGCAGCCGTTCCACCGCGCGGGAGGCCTTGACCCGCACGTACAGCGAGGTCCACTCGGAAAGGACATGGTAGGCGATGACGAACACGGAAACGGCGAAGAACTCCGCCGCCGGGAAGCGCAGCACCTCGATGTCGTAAAAGAACCCCACCAGCCCCAGCACCCCACCGATTAGACCGGCCAAGGCGGCGAATTCCAGCAGCACGTGCTGGTTGAGGATGGCGCGGCGCAACGAGTAGTAGGCTTTCGTCAGGATGTACCAGCCGGGGCCGAACATGGTGGCCAGCGCCAGCAGCGGCGTCGCCGTAAGCAGCACCGGCTTGAGCACCTCCGGCGGCGCCAGCTTGAACCACATCAGGCTCATCAGCACGGCGCTGATCAGAGTGAGCGCGCCCACCACGATCAGCTTGTTGCGGGCGTTGCGCATCTCTGCCTGCTGCTCCTCGAAGGCTTTGACCTTGTCCGGATCGCGCACGGTGTAGCCGATCTGGCGCAACGTCTCGCGGATTTTTTCGGGGGTGATTTTCTCAGGCTCATAGCGGACGAGTGCTTCCTCGTGGGCCAGGCTCACATGCACGTCCCGCACGCCGGCCATGCGCCGGTATGCCGTTTCGATGGTGGATACGCAGAACGAGCAGGACATCCCGCCCACTTTTAGTTGAAGCGATTCCACCGCGGGATCCGCTGAAGTTTTGCCATTTGTCGTTCCGGTCACGGGAGTCTCCAGGAGCTATTGATCAAGGGGTGCCGACTTACAATCAGGCGGGGAGTTGGCGGCCCAGGGCCCATTTTTCAAAATCCACGAACAATCCGAACCCGATGGCCCATAGCCCCAAAAAGATCAGCACCAGCCCCGTCCAGAAAGGGATGCGCGCCGACAGCGCCGCCAGCCGGTCCAGGCCGCGTTGAGCTGGCGGATAGAGCACGGCCAGTACCAGCGGCGCCGACAGGGCCAGCCCGAACAGGGCCAGCGAAATGAAGCCACCCGCCAGGTCCCCACCGGTTGAACCGCCCACGGCCGCGAAGCCCAGCAGCACGAACACCAGGGGGGTGGCGCAGGCCGGGATATTCAGCCCGAACAGTACACCCAGCCCCACCGAGCCGCGCCAGCCGGCCAGGCGCGTCAGGCTGGGCCCGAAGGCGCGCATGAGAAATCCAGCCCGGCCCGTGGCGTACAGCAGGCCCAGCGCCAGGTAAGCGCTGCCCAGCATGATCCACACCGCCTTAATGACGCCTAGCAGCAGCGGGCCAACCAAGGCGGCCAGCAGTCCGATGGTCCCGATCAGCAGCGCTCGGGTCAACGCGAACAGGCTCACCTGCAGCACCCTGGCGGATGGGGCCTTGCTCTCAAGAAATTTGATGAAGACCAGCGTAGAGCCCATCGAACAGGGCTCGGCGAAACCCAGCAGCCCCAGGCCCACGGGCAGCAGCACCAGGTTGAGGACGGTGAATTCCATCACTCCTCCCGCCCCGTGACCTCGAACCCGGCGGCCTCCACCAACTCCACCAGCCGCCCGTTGTCCAGGTTCCGGAGATTGAATTTCACACGAGCCTGCTTATTGGTGAGCGAAACCTCGGCGGCACGCACGCCGGGCTCGCGCTCCAGCACGGTCCTGATGCGCTCGGCGCAGCCGTCGCAGTGCATGCCTTCGATTTTCAGCACAGTTTCATTCATTGCTTTATCCTCCGTCCGTTGTTGTCGTTTCCTCCGGTACGGCCGTAAAACCCCTCCCGGTGAGCCGTTCGCGGATGCTTTCCGACCCTGTGCCGCTATCTTTGATTGAAATTTCCACGCGGCGGGTGCGGTGATCCGCCTGGACATCCCAAACTCCGGGCAACCCAGAAAACCCAAACCGGACGGACCTTTCACAACCGCTGCAACACAGGGGCCGCTCACGGTTACCGCCGCCCCAGCGGCCAAAGCACCATGGGCATGTTAACGACCACGTCAGTGCGCTTCACGATGAGTTCACCCCGCGACTGCGCTTGCATCAACTCCCCGGCCGATTTCAGCTCGTGCCCCATGGCGGGTTTTTTCCAGGTCACAAAGCTCACCCGCCGCAGTGGGCGATACCCCGGACTGCCCGGCAGGTGGTCGAATATATCAGGCTGGAAGCCCAGTGGCCCCATTCCCTTTACCCCATTTTTAAACACATACACGTTTGCGAGCAGCGCCTCAGGCGCCTTCCCCAACTCAGGAACCGTAATCACCGGCGAGCCCATCATCATGGTCAGCAATTCGGAGATCTTCGGGTCGGAGGTTTCTGTGTGGATGAAGAACACCACCGCGCCGTTGCCGAACCCGCGCACCGGCGGAAACCGGGGCACCTTGGCGGCCATCTCCTTCATCATGGTCATCATTTTCATGGTGTCGTCTTGGGCGGCTGGCTTTTTCATGGCTGGCGACTTTCCCATCCTGCCCTGGGCCCAGGTCGTTCCGCCCAGGCCAAGCGCCAGGAGCGCAGCGATCAACAACAGAAATTGACTTTGGAACCTAACATGCTTCAGTTTCATTGCAGTTTCTCCCTCGTGAATTTTCAACTCGCAGTCCGGCCGTGCGGCAGCAAGACCCCACGGTCCCTTCAGCGGAGTAATTCCGCGTCTCAACCAGGCTAGCATCTCCCCTTAAGGGGAGAGTCAAGGAAAAAAATTTCCGTTTGCCCAAAGAGCCAAGTGAGGCGGATGGGATGGGTGGCTGTTGCTCAGGCGGAGTGAATGACGGGGCAGATACGCGAGCTGAGTGAAGAACGTGCTTGAGGCAGGCGCTGCTGGATTTCCAGTAGTTCCTTCTTCAGGTTGTTCAGTTCTTTTACCTTGCTATCGATGACCTGCAGCTTGGTCTCCACGGTTTGGGCGACCTGTCCGCAAGAGCATTCCCCCTGGTCGTAGACCCGGACGATCTCTCGAATCTCCTCCAGGCTGAAACCCAGCACCTGCGCCTTGCGGATGAAGCGCACGCGCTCCACCGTGTCTTCGTCGTAGACGCGGAAGCGGCCATCATTGCGGGGCGCAGGCGGTAACAACTCAATGCGCTCGTAATAGCGGATGGTCTTGATGGTGGTACCCGCCCGCCGGGCGGCTTCGCCTATATACATGGGGCTGGGTTGCATGACCTTCTCCAATGGGAACATTCTCAAAGCAGTAGTGTATCGGTATGGCTATTTTCGATCAATTATAACCAGAAAAATCGTACAGAATCAGGTGAAACCCTAAGTCTCCAAGGTGGGGTTCACTTCAAAATGGGGCATTGTCACGTTA
>CAZOXD010000014.1:43480-50744 GCA_964583525.1 uncultured Pseudomonadota bacterium | reverse complement strand
CTGGTGGAACTGGAACTGAAGCTGATGGCCGACGTGGGACTGGTCGGGTTTCCCAATGCCGGGAAGTCCACCCTGATCAGCGCGGTTTCCAAGGCCCGCCCGAAAATCGCGGACTATCCCTTCACCACCCTGGTGCCCAACCTGGGCGTCGTGTACACAGAGGGCTTCGAGTCCTTCGTGATGGCCGATATTCCGGGCATCATCGCCGGAGCGCACCAGGGGACGGGGCTGGGCCACCGGTTCCTGCGTCACATCGAGCGCACGGCGTTGCTGTTGCTGTTGATCGATTGCTCCAGGGAGCCCGGGGAATTGCTGGGGGAATACCACACCCTGCTGGAAGAAATGCGTTTGTTTTCCCCCGGGCTGATGGAAAAACCCCGGGCCGTCGCCCTGACCAAGCTGGACTTGCAGCGCGATGACGGAACCGTCGCGGAAATCCGCAGGACACTGGAGGAAGCCGGTGAGGAGGTATTTACCATTTCCGCGGTAGCCAGGGAGGGGCTGGTGGAACTGCTGCGTTATCTATCCGCGCAGGTTGCCCGCTTGCGGGGGGCGGAACGGGCTAGCGCCGCATCTCGAACTTCTCCCGCCATTGCGGGTAGCTGATTCCCTCCGATTCCGCCAGGAAGCGCCGGTATTTTCCGAGGAATATGATGGTGGCGGGATGGGAAATAATAGAAACCGGAATCGCGTAGATCATCGACCCTATGAGCATGGGCCAGCCGTAATCCACCAGAAGCACCCAGGTGGCATAGAAGATAAACTCGAGATATCCCAGGTCAGCCCCGCCGCTAACCAGATCGAGCTGGTGCTGGAAAGCTTCGTAGCTGATCGGTATCACCACATACCCCAGCAGTGACTGAATCAATTGCCCTGTGATCAGAAACACATAATAGATGGGAGGGGCGGTGACGGGGTTGGTCACCCACACCATGGCAACTGCGACCGTGGCGTTGAAATGGAAGCGGAATACGTAGCGGCAGACCAGCCAGATCATCATCGCCGTGTACATCTGAACACCCACGGTGGGCGTGAGCCCCAGGAAAATCCCGATGGCCGCGCCCCTGGCCACCTCTGGAAGGGGGTCGTGGGTTTCCATGAAAGGCCGGATGAGGTGATCGTAGACCTTCCCGCGTATCCACTTGTATAGTCCTATCTCCCTAAGTAACACTGTGACGCTCATGCATTGAGTTCGGAGAGATAGGTCCCGATCACTGCCGGGGCTTCTTTTACCGCCAGGGGCAGCTTGGCGATGTCCCGGGCGCCGGCAGTGGCCATGTGGGGCGGGCCTCCGCCCTTTCCATCGGCGAGTTGCGCCACCATATTGACGATTTCCCCCGCCTTCACATTCCCGCGCACCAAGTCTTCGGAGACCACGCAGAGCAGGGAGGCCTTGCCCTCGATCACGGAGCCGATGACGGCGATGCCTTTTTTCATGCGGCGCCGCAATTCATCGGCCAGAGATCGCAATTCCTTGACCGAGCCGGCTTCCACCTCGCTGGCGAGGATGGAAACGCCATTGACCTGGGTTGCTTTTTCCAGCAGTGCTTCCGCGCCTTCGCCGAGGCTGCTTTTTTTCAGCCCTTCCAGTTCCTTTTCCAGGTTGCGCCGTTCTTCCAGCAATTGCGCCAGCCGGCCGGGCAGTTCCTCTGCGGTGGCCCCCAGTTGTTGCCGCATGGATTCCACCAGGCGGTCCGCTTGCCGCAGGTGCGCCTCGGCGGTGGCTCCGGTCAGCGCGACGATCCGGCGCACGCCGGTGGCGATGCTGCTTTCCGAGACGATCTTGAGGATGCCGATATCCCCGGTGGCCTGGACATGGCATCCCCCGCACAATTCACGGGAAAATTCCGATACCTGAACCAGGCGCACGCGGTCCTCGTATTTTTCGCCGAAGAGGGCCACCACCCCGGAGGCAATGGCGTCGTCGTATCCGGTCTCGTAAATGGCCAGGGTCAGGTTTTCCCGAATCACCTGATTCACCCGGGTTTCGATCTGTTCCAGTTGTTCGGGCGCCGGTTTTTCGAAATGAGTGAAATCGAAGCGCAGGGATTCCGGTTGCACCACGGAACCCGACTGGTGGACATGATCTCCCAGCACTTCGCGCAGGGCCGCATGGAGAAGATGGGTGGCCGTGTGGTTGAGGGTGGTACGGGCGCGGGCAGCGGCGTCTACCACGGCCGCGAGGGGGCGCTCGTCGGGTGGCCCCCGGTTTCCGTCCGCGCTTTCGCAGATGTGGACGATGCGGTCGCCGTCCCGCTGCACGTCCACCACCCGCCATGCCCCGGCTTCCCCTGAAAGGGTGCCCCGGTCGCCCACCTGGCCCCCGCCTTCCGGGTAGAAGGGGGTCATGTCGAGCACGATCAGGATGCGGCCCCCGCCCCCGGGGCGGTAGCTGCGCGGCGTGACCTCCAGTTCCAGGATGTCATACCCCAGGAAATCGGAATGCCCGCCCTCGCTGAGGGCGATCCAGGTCCCTTCTTCCACCAGGGTGCCGGAAGCTGCCTTGCCCATGGCCCGCTGTTCTTCCATCTTCACCTCGAAACCAGCCATGTCCGTCTCGAATCCCCGTTCGTCGGCCATCAGCCGGGTCAGGTCCGGCGGGAATCCATAGGTGTCGTAAAGCAGGAACACCTCTTCGCCGGGAATGATCTTCGCTCCCTGACCTTCCTGCCGTTCCACCAGGCGCTCGAAGATTTCGATGCCCCGGTCCAGGGTCTGGAGAAAGCCTTCCTCCTCCGCCCGGATCACCCGGGCCGCGTGATCGGCCTGGGCCTGCAATTCCGGGAAGGCGTCTCCCATGGCTTCCGCCAGGGTTGGCACCAGACGGTGAATGAAGGGCTCGCTCATTCCCAATATCTTGCCGAAGCGCGCGGCCCGCCGCAGCATGCGCCGCAGCACATACCCCCGCCCCTCGTTGGAGGGGAGCGCGCCGTCGGTGACGGCAAAGGTTACCGAACGCAAATGGTCGGCGATGACCCGGAAGGCCACACCCACCTCGCCCGGGCCGTCCTCCATGCCGGTCTCGCGGGAAATCGCTTCCAGGAGGGGGGTGAAAATATCGGAATCGTAGTTGGAATCCTTGGCCTGCAACACCCGCACGATGCGTTCCAGGCCCAATCCGGTGTCCACGTGCTGGGCCGGAAGGGGCTCCAGGCTGCCGTCCGGATTGCGGTTGTACTGGATGAAGACCAGGTTCCACAACTCGATGAAGCGCCAACAGCCGTCCACGTTGACCCCGCACTGGTGGCGGCCGTCTTCCCCCAGGGGGCAGGTGCCCTCCCCCAGGTCGTAATGCATCTCGGAGCAGGGACCGCAGGGGCCGGTATCGCCCATCTCCCAGAAATTGTCCTTCCGGGAACAACGCATCACCCGCTCCGGAGGCAATGGAGTCGTTTCCAGCCACAATTTCTCGGACTCGTTGTCGGGCTCCAGTCCCTCCTCCGGACTGCCCTCGAACACGGTGGCGTACATTCTCCCGCCATCCAGCCCCCAGTGCTCCACCAGCAACTCCCAGGCCCAGGCGATGGCCTCACGCTTGAAATAGTCGCCGAAGGACCAGTTGCCCAGCATTTCGAAGAAAGTGTGGTGATAATTGTCCCGGCCCACGTCTTCCAGGTCGTTGTGCTTGCCGCTGGCCCGGATGCATTTTTGCGAATTGACGGCGCGGGTGTAATCCCGAGCGCCTTTTCCCAGAAAGATATCCTTGAACTGGTTCATCCCCGCGTTGGTGAACAGCAGGGTCGGGTCGTCCTGCGGCACCACGGGAGATGAGCGCACGAAGCGGTGCCCGCGTTCTTCGAAAAAGGAAATGAACTCCGCCCGGATTTGATTGGCGGTTGAGGGCGTTCCGTTATTCCCGGAAAGTGATTTTGCGGCGGCCATAAAATTCAATTAGGGTGCGGTGATGATTTATTCCGTGCTGCTCCAAGGTATCCCTTGCAACTGCTCATAGTTTCCCTTGCAGTTACCTTTACGACTGCACAGTCTACACCGAAATTCCCAATGATTGAAAGAACAGTAGTGTATCACTTTAAATTTTCCTGGATGATTTCGATAAAAAAAAGGTGTCATGCTAAGCGCAGCGAAGCATCTTTTTGGTTTTGGAGAAGTCATCGTAACCACAAGATTCTTCGCTGCGCTCGGCAATGACATTCCAATTTTCAAACTGATACACTACCGAAAGAACCCATGAATAAAAGCAGCGGCCCCCCGCCCGGCCGGCCCCCGAAACCGCAAGGCAACGGGCGAAATGTTCCCCCTTCCCGGGGTTTTCCCGGTGGGCCCTGGAACAGTTTCATCTCGTTGCACACCGCCGTTCTGCTCTTCGGTTTCGCCGGGTTGTTCGGCAAGTGGATTTCCGTCCATCCGGTTCTGATCGTCTTCGGCCGGGTGCTGGTGGCCTCGCTGGCATTCGCCTTGCTGCTGCAATTTGAGTTGCCGCGATTTTTCCCCGCCAGGGGCGGGCCGATTCCACACCGGGAAAAAGGGCTGCTGGTGGGATGCGGGGCCATTCTGGCGCTGCATTGGTATGCCTTCTTCCAATCGATCCAGGTTTCCACCGTGGCCGTGGGTCTGCTCTCCTATTCCACAGCCCCGGTATTCGTGGTGTTGCTCGAGCCGATCTGGTTTCGGGAGGCGTTTTCTCCGCGGGCCCTGCTCTGCGCGTTGCTCACGATAGCGGGGGTGGCCCTTGTAGTGCCCCACTGGGGATTCGAGGGGGTTCCCCATTGGGGAATTGAAGGGGTTCCCCAAGGGGAATTTCAGGGCGCATCCCCTCCGGGCGGATATGCCGCCGGCGCATTATGGGGGGTGCTGGCCGGACTGAGCTTCGCCGTGCTTTCCCTGCTCAACCGGGGGCTGGTGGCGCGCTATTCCAGCGTGCGCATCGCCTGCTACCAGGATGTTGCGGCCATGGTGATCCTGGCGTTTTTGCTGCCTTTCGTGTGGGAGCCGCTGTCATGGCGGGAGGTGGCTCTGCTGGGTGTGTTGGGGCTGCTCTGCACCGCCGCCGCCCACACCCTGTTCATTCAGGCCTTGCGCCGTACCAAGGCGCGCACGGCCGCCATCGCCAGCGCGTTGGAGCCGGTCTACGGAATCGTCCTGGCCTGGGGGTTGCTGGGAGAGTCGCCGCCCATGCGGACCCTGCTGGGTGGGGCGCTGATCCTGGCCGCGGTGTCATGGGGCACACTCACCGCGGGTGGAAGGGCGGGGAAGCCAGCGGTATAATGCGTCCGGATAATTCACCCGGATAATACGCTGAATTGCGACCGGTTGCGCATGCGATCCCGGAGCGCCGGGGTTCATTCCCGGCCTGTCTGTTGCACCTCCGATTTGACAAGAGGTCTCCATGCCTTAGCCCGCGCTGGCGGGAGAGAAAAAGGCGGGTTTTCCCTTTGGGCCGCAACCTGCGATACCGTCGAATTTTGTCTTCTGGCCCTTGGGCGGTATTTATTGTGCATGGAGTTGAAATAGAAGCGTTTTCATCAGCTTAGACGCAATACGGTTTAGTTAAGGCGAGATCATTGTGGAAAAGCCACGTCCTTCGAGACACTCGCTTCGCTCGTTCCTCAGGAGCGCGGCTTTTTTCCGTGTTCCTGAGGAGGGCGCCTCAAGCGCCCGTCTCGAAGGGCACGGAAAAAATATGAATTTCATGCTCCCATTCTTAACTAAACCGTATTGAGCTTTAACGGCGAAAAATTCGGTCCCGGGCGCCTGGATGGAGCCCGGACTGCCTGCATCCCGCTGGCCGGTTTTCATTTGGGATCAGGCGTTATAAAATACAATTCAGGGATCCACCCCGATTTACCGGAACCTCCCTGGAACAACCTCCATAGGGAATGGCGGGAGTCATGGCAGAAGAAGAAAAGGTAGCCGACGAGGGTTTGGGCGATTTCGAGAATATTCTAGGGGACGCTGAAGGTGGCGGACTCGAGGACTCGGGGATCGGCGGAGATCTCGACGATATTTTCGGCGATGAAGGTGGCGGAGGCGAGGCGCCCCTCGGGGAAGGCGGAGATTCCGATCTGGACAACTTCTTCGAAGATCTTTCCACCATCGACGACCTGGAACTCCATGATGAGGAGGCTCCCGCTGAAGAGGCGGAGGATAGCAGGGTCGACGAGGTCGTGGTGAGCGCCCCGGAGCCGGAAGAAGCCATCGTGGAGGAGGCCCCGAAGAAAGAAAAACCGAAAAAGGAAAAGAAGCCCAGGGTCAAAAAAGAGCCCGGATTCATCAGCAAGAGCGTGCGCTGGCTGATCCTCCTGGCCATCATCGTAGGCGGCGGGTATTACATCTATCAGTTCTTCTTTCCGGAATTTCCCATGCCCTGGAAGGCGGTACAGGAGGAAAAGGATCGGTTGATCGGCATGCTGGAAGATCTGCAAAAGGATAAGCCCCAGGTTCCACCTCCACCCAGGGATGAACCACCCAAGGTCACGGAGAAGCCGCCCGGGAAACCCCCTCCCGCAGTCAAGGCCGCCAAGCCTTCGGTGCGGCCTCCAAAAAAGCCGGCTCGCAGGCCCGCGGTCGAGAGGGGTCCCTGGAGCATTCAGGTCGCCAGTTGCTTTTTCCCCTCCTGCCTGGACAGTCACCGGTCGTTCCTCAAGGCCACGGGGCGGAGTGTATTGTTGCGTAAACAGAACGCCAAGAGTGAAATGCTGGAAATCTATTCCTCTTCCGTGGTCAGCACCAGGGAGCGGGCGCAAATAATCGCCGATCGGATCAACCGCAATCATCCCCTGGAGGGCCATGCCTACGTGTATTCGGAGGGATCGGGGTACCGGATTTCCATGGGAGCCTTTGGCGATCTTTCCCGGGCCAAGGTGGTCAAAAACGCCTTGAACGAGAAGTTCTTTGGGGACGTCAACTTCAATACCCGCTTGAAGGCTTTTCCCTACCGGGTGAACAAGGTACTGACGGGAAAATACCCGAGCCGGAAGGCCGCCAACCAGGCATTGGCCAAATTGCGAATTGTCGAACCCCGTTTCAAGGGGGCCTTCATCGTCCGCAACCGGTAAGGCTTTCCTGGAATTATTCCCGGTCTCATTCGTCCCGGTCTCATTTACCCCGGTCTCATTTACCCGCCATGGGAGGTCATGGGTGGAAGGGCCCGGAAGCGGATTGCACCAAGCCCTGCCATTTTCCGGCTTTTTCCCCTTTTGGCCAGGGCCTGCAGGAATCCGGCACGAGCCGTCCCGGTCTCCCCGGAACCTCCGGGAGTTTCCCCTACCCCTGTTTTTTCAGATTGGAAAATCGTTCGCGGTGC
>CAZOXD010000014.1:33308-43380 GCA_964583525.1 uncultured Pseudomonadota bacterium | reverse complement strand
CTCCGGGAGTTTCCCCTACCCCTGTTTTTTCAGATTGGAAAATCGTTCGCGGTGCCATTTGTGTTGAAAGACGGCCTCGAACTCCTCCAGGAATTCATCGGCCAGATCCAGGCTGATCCGTGTGATCGTCCGCATATTGTTGGTGTCGATCCCTTCCCGCAGATGGACCCGGAACACCACCTGTCCCCGATCCGTTTCCACCACCTGTCCCACCAGCCAGATTTGATCCCCCTCCTCGCATACGCCGCAGGGGATGTAGGATACCAGCACGGAGGCGAATAATTCGATTCCCAGGGAGAGTCCCAGACGATGGGCGAGTTCCGGATTGGATACGTTGACCAGGGAAAGACGGGTGAAGAACCGTTTGTAATCCTCCCGATCCACCAGGGATACCGATTTCCGCTGGAAGAATTCCTTCCGGGTCAGCACTTCCCCCACCTGGCGCGATTTGAGAATTCCCTGTTCCACCCGGTTGGTGATCCGTTTCTGCTGCGCAATGGTGAACGGGGGCAGCACTACGGAATCGAGAACCATGATCGATCGTCCGTTCAGCCGGTCGGAATCCACGGGGTTATATATTACGTCGTCGAAGTAACATCCCCCGAAAATCACAGCCGGAAGGAGCAGGGCAATAACCCCCAAGACCCGGAGATGGCCACCATGGCCTGGAATTGGTGGGGAAGGATGGGGTGGGATGCGGATTCCGGAGGGCGAAGATCCTTCAGCGGTTGAGGGCCAGGGGACCGACCGGCTGCCTGGAGGCGAGAATTTCCTGTTGTTTGATGAACCTGCGCAATCCTTCATAAAATCCCTTGGCGATCCTGTCGATGTATTCGTCGTTGCGAAGGCGGCGGTTTTCCCCGCGATTGGTCAGAAAACCCGCCTCCACCAGCACACTGGGCATTTCTGCTCCCATTAATACCAGAAAGGGGGCCTGTTTGACACCAAGGTCCTTCACCTTGCGGGTGTGATTGCGCAGGGTGCCGACGATTGTGGATTGCAGGGTGCGGGCAAGTTCGCTGGATTCCACGATGGTGGTATCGCGCAACAGGTCGGCAAGGATGATGTTGAGGTCATTCACGCTTTGGGTGGTGGTATTGTTTTCCCGGGCCGCCACCTGCAAGGCGGAGGCATCCTGGGTGAGATTGAGGAAATAGGTTTCCACCCCGTGGAATCGCTCGATGGAATTGGCATTGAGATGAATCGAGATGAACAGGTCCGCCCCGAATGCCTTCGCAATCTGTGGGCGGTCGCTCAGCTTGATGAAAGTGTCCTTCTCCCGGGTCAGGCCCACCCGCAGCTGGGGGTGATGGCGCTTGAAATATTCGCGCAGACGCTTGGCGATATTCAGGGCGAGGTGCTTCTCCTTCAGGCCAAACCCGCTGGCGCCGGGGTCATGGCCTCCATGGCCGGGATCCAGCATGATCGAACGAATCTCCAATGCCGGAAGGGAGCTGACCGCCACTCCGTCCAGCTTTTCCAGTGAAAGGATTTTTCCCTGGCCAGTGGATTTTCCGCCCTTTTGCCGCACCGTGGGGGCGGATTTTCCCATGTCCGCTTTCGCTGTGGCCGCTATCCCAATGGCAGCCTTCCCTGTGGAAGCCTTTCCAACAGCCGCGTCGATCCTGGATTTCCGGGCAGGAGCCCGGATATTCCGGGTTTTGCTCACGGCCTTGGATGGAGTTCCAGTCCCTTGCTTCCGGGCAATTCCCGGCGATTGCCGCGAATTGGCCCTGGATATTTTCACGGTGGCAATTTTCATGGCCGCCGGGTGCAGGGTCTTGGCGGGAACAGGCTTGATTTTCCCAGGCGCCGGAATGCCGGGCTTCGCGATGGAGACTTTTTTTGGCGATTTTGGTGAATTCGGTAAATTCCGTGGCCCCTGACGCGTGGCCGGGGAAAGTTCGTTTCGGGCGATCCGAACCGTTGCGGGCCGGAGTTCCACGATGATCCGCAGTTCTCCAGGAAGGGGAAATTCCCGGATCTGGTATCCGGCGATTTTCTTGAGATCCAATACCACCCGGGCCGTGCTTTGGTCGTACCTGCTGATGCGGATGCGGTGCAGCAGGGGGTCCCCCACCGGTGTAACGGCTGGCAGGGCCGGGGCGAGTCCCGTGTTCTCCAGGTCGAAGTACAGCCGGCCCGGTTTGTCTCCCTCGGCATTCAACCGGTTGGACGTGAATTTCACGCCCGCGTCCGTCGTCAAAATCACCCGTGACCATGCCGGACTCGATTGGGCCGGACTTGATTGGTATTCCAGCTTTTTGAGCTTGGCCAGCCCGCCGGGTTTGGAAAGGCGATTCCGGCGGGATGATTTTACCGGCCGATTAGGCGCCGCTTTGTTCCTGGGCTTGTTGCTGCCAAACGCAGCCCCGGCGGCGATCATTCCGCTGGCGGCCCGTCCCGGATTCCTTCCGGTGTCATGGCTGGCGATAGCCTTATTAGGGATCTTGTTGGGATCGAACTCCTCCAGCCGGATTTCCTGGCGGGAGGTTTGGGTGCGGCGAGACGTACCTTGATCGGGTCCCGAACCGGAGCGACCCGCCAGCGGGGCGCCATTCTTGCGGCCATTCTTGCTGCGGCGGGTGTCCGCCACCTCGGCTTGCGGGGCAAACATGCGCCGGCCGGGGACGGGAGCCCCGATTTTCAGGGCGGCGATTAGTTCATCCGCCTTGGATTGCGCGTTGGCGGCCTGATCGCTCTTGGAAAAGTCCCTGGCAATGCGGTGGTAGGTTGCAATCGCCGTTTGGGAATCGTGATACCCCTGGGCCTGCAGGGTGGCCAGGTGCATCAGGCTGTCATCGGTCAAGCGGTCATCGGGATACCGGCTGGCGAATTCGCGGAACGCCGCGGCCGCATTGCTGAGGTCTTTCCAATCGCCCTTGAGCCGCCAGGCTTCCCGGTGCGATAGGGCGGCGGAGAACAAAGCGTCGGCGCCCAGGCGGGTGCCCGGCATTGCGCCATGCACGGCGGCAAACCGGCGCGCCAGGGAACGCCAAGCCCAGGGCCGGGCGCCGGGGGTGGAGCGGAGCGCGTGAAACTGCCCGGAGGCCTCCTTGTAGGCCGCGTTGGCCCGATCCTGGGGAGAACCCAGGGCGGAACCGGAGGTTCCAGCGAGCACGAAGGCGGTGAGCCAGATTGCGGCGCAAGCCGCCGCAAGGCTGTTCAGGGAACGTCTGGGGATCCGGTTTCGGAAATGATTCATGGCTCCCCCCTTTCCAGCTTGGCTTTGGCGGAGTAGAGGAAATCCAGGGCCTTGCGCGGCGTCAACTCGTCCATGTCCATGGAGCGGATCTGCTCCAGCATGGGGTGGGCATCCGAGAGGAAGGACAGTTGCTGGCGGGCCAGGGCCATCTTGTCCGGCGCCGCTCTGTCCTTGCCAGCCCTGCCGTCCCTTCCGCCCTTCCGTGCCCTGCCGTCCTTCCCCACCCCGCTGTCCTTCCCTACAACCGCGGATTTTCCCGCGGGCATGGCTTCCTCCTCGGTGTCTGGCACCTCCGTGTCCAGCATCACCGCGGCCCCGTTGCCGGCGGACACCAGGGTATCCATCACCTCATGGGCCCGTTCCAACACGCCAGCGGGCAATCCGGCCAGCCGCGCCACCTGAATGCCGTAGCTCTTGTCCGCCTCGCCGGGGGTTAATTTCCGGGTGAACACCAGCCGATCTCCTTCTTCCATGATGGACATCGTGAAATTCTTCAATCGGGTCAACTCGTTCGCCAGTTGAGTCAGCTCGTGATAGTGCGTGGCGAACAGGGTGAGCGCCCCCAAACGATGAATATGCTCCACCATGGCCCATGCAATGCTGATGCCGTCATAGGTGCTGGTTCCCCGGCCGATTTCGTCCAGAACGATCAGGCTTTCCGGGGTGGCATTGTTGAGAATATTGGCCGCTTCGTTCATCTCCACCATGAAGGTGCTCTGTCCCCGGCTCAGGCTGTCCGATGCTCCGACACGCGTGAAAATGCGGTCCACCAGGGGCAGCCGGGCGGAATCCGCCGGGACGAACGACCCGGCCTGGGCCATCAACTGAATCAGGGCCACCTGGCGCATGAAGGTGGACTTTCCGGCCATGTTCGGACCGGTGATCAGGAGGATTTGCGCATCCTCCACACTCATTCGAATGCCATTGGGTATGAAACGTTCCTCGAAATCGATTCGTTCGATCACGGGATGGCGGCCCCCGGCGATTTCCAAGCCCCGGGGGGCATTTTCCGGGATCAGTTGGGGGCGGGTATACCCATGTCGATGGGCGCTTTCGGCGAAGGCCGCCAGCACGTCCAGCGTGGCGATGCGCGCGGCCGTTTGTTGCATGCGGCGCGCATACCCCCGCAAAATGGTGCGCACCTCCCCGAATTCCGCGTATTCCAGATCTGCGATGCGTTCCTCGGCCCCGACGATTTTCTCCTCGATTTCCTCCAGTTCCGTCATGGTATAGCGTTCCGCATTGACCAGGGTCTGTTTGCGGACATAGTGCCCGGGCACCTTTTGCTGGTGGGTTTTGGAGATTTCCAGGTAGTAACCGAAGACCCTGTTGTAACGCACCTTGAGGGAGGGAATACCCGTCTGCTCCCGCTCGCGGGCTTCCAATTCGGTGATTACCTTGCGGCTGTCGCGGGAAAGCTCGCGCAGGCTGTCCAACTCGGGAATCACCCCTTTGCCGATGTAGCCCCCGTCGAACAGCTTGAGGGCGGGTTCTGCGAGGAAGCGCTCCCGCAGATAGCCATAAATGTCTTCCATGGGGTCGAAATTCGCGCTCAATTCCTCCAGCAGCGGCGCTGTAAATTCTCCCAGCAATTCTCCCAGCAGGGGGGGCAGAAACTGCACCGCGCCCAACGCCTCGCGCAGGGCCACCATGTCCGCGATTCCGGTTTGGGACATGCTCACGCGCCCGATGATGCGCTCCAGATCCCGCACCCGGGCGAAAGCTTCCCGCAGGGCATCGCGCACAAGCTGGGCGCCGGTCAGCGCTTCCACGGCCTGGTGCCGCCCTGCGATCCCGGCGTGGCTGAGCAGAGGTTGCGCCAGCCAGCGGCGGAGCATTCGGGCGCCCATGGCCGTGCGGGTCTGATTGAGCACGGCGAAGAGGGTGTGGCGGCTTCCTCCCGGGGAACGGTTTTCGAACAACTCCAGGTGTTCCACCGTGGCCCCGTCCAGCCACATGCGCTGCTCGGGAAGGCGGGGATGCGGCGGGGCCAGGTGCGTCAGGGTGGATTTTTGCGTTTCCTCCAGATAGGCCAGCAGGGCCCCGGCTGCTCCCAGGGCCTCGTTCATGCCGTCGATCCCGAATCCTTCCAACCCAGCCGTTTCGTATTGGGCTTTCAGGCGTTTCCGGGCTCCCTGCGGCGCGAACCACGCCCGGGGGCTTGGTTCGAGATGAATTCCGGTTTCCCCGGAGGCCCGCAGGCGTCGCTCCAGTTCGGCGCGCAAGGAGCCTTCTCCCGTTCCGTTCCCGGCGCTTGCCGCCCCGGGCCCCATTCCTGCGTCCAGCCCGGATTCGCTTTCAGGGATGAGAATTTCCCGGGGGTGCTCCAGGGCGATCAGCTCGAACAGGCGCCCCTCGTCCGGCGCGGGAAATTCGAGCACTTCGAAGTGCCCGGTGGAAAGATCCACCATGGCCAGGCCCCAGCATCCAACCGATTGTTTCCCACCGCTTTTCCTACTGCCGCCTTTCCTGCCACCCTCGATCCCCCACCCGCTCCCGCGGGGCGGGGAGACGGCCATCAGGTAGTGGGGACGGTCGCCTTCCAGAGAAGCATCGGAGGTGACCGTGCCCGGCGTGACCACGCGCACCACCTCGCGCCGCACCACCCCCTGGGCCTGGGCCGGGTCTTCCATCTGCTCGGCGATGGCCACCTTGAAGCCCGCAGCGGTGAGGCGGTTCAGGTAGGTCTCGAAGGCGTGGTGGGGCACCCCCGCCATGGGCACCGGATTCTGCGAGGATTTGTTGCGGGTGGTCAGGGCGATTCCCAGCGCCTCGGAAGCCTTGACGGCGTCCTCTCCGAACATCTCGTAAAAATCGCCCGCGCGGAAAAAGAGGATGCAGTCCGGATGCGCCTTTTTCAGCGCATTGAACTGCTTCATCATCGGCGTGTCGGACTGAACCAGGCTCATGGCTTATCCGGGCAAATCTCCGGGGAAATAGCCCGCTGGCGCGGAATTCCGGTTGTGATAAGGAAAACAGGGATTTAGGGAAGCAGATTCCGCGAAATGTTGCAAGGGCGGATGGAATATGCGGCGGGAGGAACGGGCGCGGAAGAGGTGGTGAAGGGGCATCGAGGCAAATTTCATTTAGCCTTGAACGGGCCTGATGCCTCGATCATACAAATATAGAAATGAATCCCGGGATTTCCACGGTGGCCTTCCTGCTACCCTTGCGAAACATCACGCCATGAAGGATTGATCATCCTCTTTTGGCACAATCTTTATCGCCAGGTTTGCAAAATCCAGGGCTTTGGTAAGGTTTGCCAGCGTTGGATTCCCTGCGTTCTTGAACATTTTATAAATGGACTCTCGTGGAACTCCGGAGCGGTTGGAAAATTCCGTTCCTCCACCCTGAGCGTCGATCACGTCCTTGATTGCCACCAGGAACGCGCCGTTCCCTTCCAGCAACGATGCGGTGAGGTACTCCGCCGCCAATTCCGGATCGTTGCGGAGGCTCTCCAACAGATCATTCCGATAGCTGCGAGTTTTAGACATATCCTTCTCCTCGTTGAATGATCCCTTCATTCTGAGGCGGCCACGATTGGCCTGGATTTTATGATTTATTCTCCTGGTGGAATTAGCTCATACACCCTCTCGCAATTGTAATATCCCTTGATTGGGTCCCCTTATCGCCTCCCGCCAACAGGATGATGGTTTCTTTTCCCTTGCGGGAAAAATAGATGCGATACCCAGGCCCGAAATCGAGCCGCAATTCATGCAACCCCTGACCGAGATTCTGGACGTCGCCAAAGTTTCCACTCCTGATTCGCGCCAACCGGGCCATCACACGGCCTTTTTTTTTCTTATCCAGCGTTCCCAGCCAATCGTCGCAGGGGCAGGTTCCATTGTCCGCTTCGAATTTCTCGATGATGAATTCTTCCAATGAATTCCTCCTCGTTTTCTAAGATCAAACGAGATTTCCGCCTCCGGCATATCCAATTTCAACTGTAGAATTAATTCTACAGTGAGTCAAACCTGAATTTGCCTTAAACCCAAATAATTTACACCCCGCACAAAAACACGCCCTCCTCCCCGGATGCATGAATCCACTCCGCCTGTATCCGCAGCCCCGCCCCCTCCAGCAGGTTCCGCGCCACCCCTGCCGTGAAGCGGTTGGAATGGAACACCTCCAGCAGATCGCCCTCGGCGAATTGCACCGTCTCCCCGTACATAGTGAGATTCACCGGGCGCTTGATGTCCGCCACGGCCCTCACCCGCCAGGCTCCGTCATCGACCCCGCCTCCGCCTTTGCCTTCGCCTCCGCCTCCGTCTCTGCCGGTGCCCTGGGGTTCTTCGATAAATTGCCCGGTAATTGAAAGCGAATAGTCCTCCCCGGCGAATCCCAGTTCCGCCAGCCCGCCTTCGTACCAGCGGCGGGCATGGGGATTGTCGTATTGGGGGAGGATGATTTCCAGATCGGCCTCCATGCCTTTGGGTGATAGATTGGCCGAAATCAGCAGCCAATCCCCGGACCGAAGCAATTCCGCCAGCCAGCCGGGGAAAGTGCGGTGATCCATGTTGGGGAGCATCCCGAAGCAGGTGAAGACCCGCTTTCCCCGGGCGGGCAGATGTTTCTCCAGCCACGCCGAAAGCTCCACCGGCCCTAATCCCTCCCGCCCCAGACTCTCCATCACTTCCACCGAGAGAGCCGAGAGATCGGCCACCAGGGGCCGGATTTCCGCATCCGGGCACTGCGCATGGGCGCGCAAAGCCGCCTCCGCCACCAGCGCGGGCGAGACGTCGATGGGAACGTAGGCGGGGGGGATAGCTGAACGGGAAGGCGACAACAGGGCCAGCAGCGAGGTATCCTTCCTTCCCCCTCCGGCGCCCAACCCAACCACGGCTACTCCATCTCTCCCGCTGCCCGCCGGCTCGCCCGTTCCATGCCGCGACGTGCGGGTTTCCAGCCGCGACGCGCGGGTTTCCAGCCGCGATGCGCGGGTTTCCAGCCGCGATGCGGCTTCCCGAAAGGCGGAGGCGTACATTTCCTCCACGGAAGGGTCGGCCCGGGAGGGGGAAAATGCCTGGTGGTATTCCAGCCAGCGCTGCGCCTGGGAAGGGGAAGCGTAGAGGAAATCTCCCGGCAGCCGGCCCTGCCGCAATGCCGCCAGCAAGGCATCGCGCTGCCGGGCGGGATACCGGCTCCGATGGAGAGAGAGGGGGAGGACGGGAGGAAGGGTCATATTCGAAGCAGTCTCAATAATGGAATATTGGAAAATTCCCGACCCTTCGAGACAGGCTCCTTCAGAGCCTTCCATGACGGGACGGACAAGCGTGTCCGTCCCTGGATCCCAGGGAATCGGGCTTTCTTAACCGCGTTGCTGAGGAGCGAGCGAGGCGAGCGTCTCGAAGTGCGCGGCGCACACGTATTTTTGAGACTACTTCTAGTCTGCCTGTCAAAACGGATTCCCCTTACACAGCCGCAAAAGTTGGGGTATCCTGAATTTTGGGACGCCGCTGTCTCCGCAGGGGGTTCCAGCGCCCTGATTCTTCAACGCAGCTTTCCCCAACCCAGGATCATCCGGATTCCCACCCATTCCCTTCAATCCATGAACCGGTTCACCTTCCTGCTCGCATTGTTGCGCCAGCACGCGCTTTCCTATCTGGCGGGACTGGCGATGTTGGGCGCGACGTTGTGGATGACCCTGGCCATTCCCGGGTACCTGCAGGAAGCGGTCGACATTCTGGCGGACAATCCGGATCCTTCGGGGCGGCAATTTCTCAACCGCATCGCCTGGATTCTCGCCTTCGCCGTGGGAATCATATTCACCCGGACGGGTTCGCGGTTGTTCTTCTTCATTCCCGGGCGCCGGGTGGAATACGACCTGAAAAACCGCTTGCTCACGCACCTCACCGGGCTGCAGCGCAATTTCTTTCTGACAAATCCCACCGGCGCCATCATCTCCCGCATCAACAACGACATCAACGGGGTGCGGATGCTGATGGGCTTCGGGTTGATGGGGGCGGCCTCCAGCGCGGCCATGTTGACCCTGGCGCCCTATTACATGTACTCGATTTCCCCGCGCCTCACGCTTTACTCCGCGTTGCCCATCGCCGTGGCCTTCGGGGTGCTGCAGATTGCCGTGCGGCGCTTGCGCAGGGAACAACAGCGCCAGATGAAGGCCATGCAGGACCTATCCGATTTCACGGTGGAATCCTACAACGGGATCGACGTTCTCAAATCCTTCCGGGCCCTCGGCTGGGCGGGAGAAAAGTCCTCCGCACTCTCCCGTGATGTCCGGGACAGCGCCATCCGCATGTCCAACATGCGCGCCTTCTTCATGCCCATCCTCACTCACATTGCCAACGGGCTCAAGGTGATGCTGGTGTTGGTGGGCGGGGTAATGGTGGTGGGAGAGGAGATGACCATGGGCGGATTCATGGCCTATATGCTCTACCTGTCCATGCTGGTTCCCCCGTTGATGGGGATGACTTTCATGATGTTCGTGCTGCAGCGGGGCAGCACCGCGCTTTCCAGCCTGGAGACCATCTTCAACACCCAAACCGGGATCCCCGAACCCGATCCCGAAGCGGGCGCGGCCTTGGGGGAGCCGTTGATTAAGGGTCTGCGGGTGGACCGGCTCTCCTTCGCCTATGCGGACAATCCAGGTCAATCCGTGCTGGAAGACCTGACCTTCGAGGTGCGGCCCGGGGAGGTCGTGGGGCTGTTCGGCTCCGTGGGCTCGGGAAAGACCACCCTGGTCAACCTCCTCAACGGGTATCTCACGCCCCCGCCAGACACGGTATTCCTGGATGGCTTGGAATTCAACGCCCTGGGGCCGGCCCTGGTGCGCAGGCATGTGGTAACGGTGACCCAGGAGCCGTTCCTGTTTTCCGACACCATCCGCGAAAACATCTCCTTTACCGC
>CAZOXD010000014.1:28160-33208 GCA_964583525.1 uncultured Pseudomonadota bacterium | reverse complement strand
GGCGCAGAGACCAGCGAGGAGGCCTTGCAACGGGCGGTGGAGTCCGCGGCGTTGCAACCCGACCTGGCCCAATTCCCCGCTGGACTGGAAACCCAGGTGGGGGAAAAAGGGATCACCCTATCAGGCGGTCAGAAGCAGCGCATCTCCCTGGCCCGCTCGATCCTCAAACCCAGCAGCCTTTTGCTTCTCGATGACGTGCTGGCCGCCGTCGATCATGAGACGGAACGTTTCCTGATCGACCGCATCTACGGCTTTCAACAAGCCCGCTCCACTTTGATCGTGTCGCACCGCATCTCCGCCCTGGAGCGGGCCCATCGGGTGCTGGTGCTGGAGGGAGGGCGGCTGACGGCCGTGGGAAGCCACGAGGAGTTGATCGCCAGAGAAGGCTTGTACCGCCGGGCCTGGCTGCTGCAAAGCGAGGAGGAGTCCTCCCCGCTGCCCCCGCAAACCGGGGATTCTCCGGAGGGCCGCTTGTGAAGCTTTTCCGGCCTGAAAACATGCCGATGCTGGTACGGATGATGTGGCCCCGGCTGAGGTCCCATGGCTGGCGGCTGGCCGCGGTGGGAATGTTGTTGCTGTCGTCCTCCCTGCTGGCGACGCTGGTGCCCTACCTGACCATGATCGCCATCGACGAGTACATTCTCCCCGCGTCCGAAGCCGGCAACCTGGCCCCGTACCGGACGGATTTGATCTGGCTGATGACGCTCGCGGCCGGTGTGGTGGTGGCGGGCTACATCTCCGACGCTCTGTACGTCTCCATCCTGCAGCGCACCGGGCAAAATCTGATCGCGGATCTGCGTGAGATCGTCTACAAACGCAGCCTGCGCCTGCCGCGCTCCTACCTGGACACCCACCCCATCGGCACGCTGCTCACCCGGGTCACCAGCGATATCGAAGCCCTGGGGGAAAGCCTGGCTACCGGGGCGCTCTCCCTGGTGGCGGACCTGGTGAAAACACAGATCTACCTGGCGATGATGTTTTACCTCAATTGGCGGCTGACCCTGGTTTTGCTGGTGGTGTTGCCGGTCTTGACGGTGTTGATCATTTTTTTCCAGCGCCGGGTACGCGCCTCGTTCTTTCATGCCCGGCAGGCCCTGGCCGAAGCCACCGGCTTTTTGCAGGAATGCCTGAGCGGGATCAAGACCATCCAACTCTACGGCGTGGAAGCCAAGGCCATCGAAAAATTCCGCATCCGCAATCTGCGCTTCTACAAGGCGCAAAACCGCTCCAACCTCTATGACGCCCTCCTGTATTCCCTGGTGGAGGGGGTGACCACGCTGGCCCTGGCCCTGGTGCTCTGGTACGCCGCCGGGGAATTATTGGCCGCCACTCTCTCCCTGGGCATTTTGGTGGCCTTCATGGAATATATTCAGCGCCTGTTCGTACCGGTACGGGAATTCAGTCAGCAGATGGCCGTCATGCAGCGGTCCATGGCGGCCCTGGATCACATCAACGACTTGTGCCGTGTGCCTCTGGACCCTGCCGAAACGGAACCGGGAGAAGCATCGCCCCCCCGGGATGCCCCCTCCATTTCCCTTGCCTCCCCCGCCCCTCTGCCGGGAGGAGATGGAGACGGGAAAGCCGGCCCTGGAACCACCGTAGCAGGCGTTGCAGACGTAGCAGACGGAGAGGACGGAGAGGACGGGGCAGATGGCAAAGACGGGGAGGGAAGACTCCCTGGCGGGATGGAAAACGGCTTCCAATCCCTGGAATTCAACGGCGTGCGCTTCCGCTACCGCGAGCAGGGACCGGAGATATTGCAGGGAGTCTCGTTTTCCGTATCCCGCGGCCAGACTCTGGCCCTGGTGGGGGCGACGGGCTCAGGCAAGTCCACCATCATCCGCCTGTTGATGCGCGCATATGGGGGGTACGAGGGTTCCATCCGCCTCAATGGACGCGAATTGAGCGAAATTCCCGCCGAAACCTTGGGCCATCTGATCGCCGTGGTGCACCAGGGCGTGTTCCTCTTCCAGGAAAGCGTGGCCTTCAACATCGCCCTGGGCCGCCCGGGGGTAGGCCGGGAACAGGTGGAGCAGGCGGCGCGATACGTCCACGCCAATGGATTCATCGACCGTCTCGAGGGCGGATTCGATGCGCCCATATACCAGGGGGGGAGCAATCTGTCCGCGGGCCAGGCCCAATTGATCTCCTTTGCCAGGGCCGTGGCCGCGCAAACCGGGTTGATCGTGCTGGACGAAGCCACCAGCGCCGTGGATTCGATTACCGAGAACCTCATCCAAAAGGCCGTGGGCCGCATCTACGCAGACAAGACCGTGATCGCCATCGCGCACCGCCTGTCCACCATCCGCAATGCGGACACCATCATTGTCCTGGAGCATGGCCGCATCGCCGAATCCGGCAGTCACGACCAATTGATGGTGCAGGGGGGGCCCTATGCCGCCCTGGTGCAGGGGATGGAAGAGAATGGGCAGGTTCACAATCATTCCGCAAAATAATAGTACACGCCCGGCAATTGACCATTACGAAAAATATGGGCCAGGAGGACACGGCGTCCGATCCGGCGCTCCTCTCCAATTGCATGAATAACACGTTTCATTCCCTCCTTTTTGCACCAGCGGGTTCGAATCTCATTAAGTTTTCGATGCGAAAGCCGATAGCAAAAACAGGATTGGCAATGGATAGGATTTGGTTCGTATCGGTTCGGAACGAGGAATGGGATCAGAACAAAGATGAACGTGTATCGACTTTGGGTTTTGCTTGGATTTATCACTTTGGTGCTGCAGGGATCCGCTTGCGAGGAGAAGGTGGATCTCGATCAAATGGCAGGCGATGCCAAGGATGGAATGACCACGTATTCGCTCACCTTGATTGAGAAGGATCGAGGGTGGTGGCAGGAGAATATGCACTATCCGGACATTCAATACGCGTTTCATGGATTCAGCGGCGTGACGGTCTACAACGCCTATGTTGCCTTTGACCTTTCCGGGGTGACCGGTCCGGTGATCGGCGCCAAACTGCGCCTGAAAGTAGATTGGTACCAGAGTCCCGATTCTTTCGAATCCGATTCCATCTGGGATATTTCGCACCTTGCCCTCCTCGATTCGGACAGCGCGGAGAATTCAAGCGATACGAACCTCGCCATCTTCCAGGATCTGCAATCGGGTATTCAGTTCGGCACGGTTACGATCCTTTCGACCGATCTGGGGGCAATCGTGGAAACAATCCTCAACAATTCCGGTGTGGCCGCGATCAACGGGGCCCTGGGGGGCGCCTTCGCCGTGGGGTTTCACACCGATACGGTCACCAATACCCCCTATGAGGCGGAAACCCTCCGCTTTGAGTCCTCCGATAGCATGATCAACGAATTGGTGCTTACGGTGCTCGGTCCGTAGAATTTCATCCGCCTGCCAAAAGAGGCTTCCGGCGCGGGGATCCCCCGCGCCATTCCCCACTTGAACCCGCCTTCCCGGGGGCGTAGGATCGCCCCATGGGAAGGCGGGCTTCGTCGTATATCCCCGCACTTTGCAAAACCGCGCTTTACCCGGCATCTATCGAATCATTGCCCATCCATAGCCAGGAGCATTCCCATGGAACGCGCCACGGTCCGGACAGGAAAGGTAGCCCTGGGGGCGGGCGGCAGGCTGGCCCTGCGCCCCCTGGCCTGGAGCTTCACCGGATTTTGCAGTGCGGTGGTGCGGGTGTTCTACCGCCGCTGCGAGGTCTATGGGCTGGAGCATATTCCCGCCAAGGGGCCGGTTGTGCTGTGCGCCAATCATCCCAACGCCCTGGTGGACGCGTTGATTCTGCAAGCCGTGTCGCCCCGGGGGCTGCATCCCCTGGCCCGCTCCGGGCTGTTCCGCAATCCGCTGCTGGTCCCGATCCTGACGGCCATTGGGGCGGTGCCTGTCCAACGCCGCCAGGATGCGGGAACCGGCAAGGCCACCCATGACGACGCTGCCCGTCAGTCGCGTAACGTGGATGCGTTTGTACGTTGTTACGAATGGCTGGCGAAGGGCCATGTATTGTTGATCTTCCCGGAGGGCGAGAGCCATTCCGGCCCTTCCGTGCGGGGATTCCGTACCGGGGCGGCCCGCATCGTCCTGGGGGCGTTGGAAGCCAACGGTGTGGCCCCCACCGTGCTGACCGCGGGGTTGTCGTTTTCCCAGGTGGGGCGGTTCCGGGGCTCGGTGTTCGTCAATTTCTCTCAGCCCATCCCCATCCACCCAGACCCCATTCACAACGTGCCGGGGGAGACGCCGGAGGATTCCGTGCGGCGCCTCACGGGAGACATTCAGGCGGCATTGGAAACGGTCACCCTCAATCCGGAAAGCTGGAAGGACCTGGATCTGCTGCGGCGGATCGAGCGCTTCTTCGCCATGCGGCGGGGCCTGTACAGAAAGCGTAATCTGGAGGAACGCTTCCGTTCATTGAAATACCTGATCGAGGCGCACCAGCGGCTGCGGGCGGAATTCCCGGAACGAATAGAGCGGGTGCGGCGGCGCCTGGGGCAATTCGAGAATTTATGCCGGAAGGCAGGGGTGCGGGACTACCATCTCACGCTGGAATATTCGCCGCGGCTGGTGGCCCGGTTCGTCGTGCGCACCCTGGCGGCCCTGCTGCTGGCCGTGCCCCTGGGGGCCTGGGGCGCGCTCAACTCCTGGATTCCCTACCGGCTCACCGGATTCCTGGCACGGCGGCTGGCCCATGGCCGCTACCAGTACGAAACCGCCCAGATTGCCTTCGCCCTGTTTTTCTTTTCCCTGTTCTGGGGAGCCCAGACCGCCGCGGTGCAAGCAACCATCGGGGGGGGAGCAGCGGCGCTCTATGCCCTCAGCCTGCCTTTCGGGGCCGCGGCAGCTTTGATGGTGCGGCGGGAGCGGGACCGCATCGTGGAAAACGTGCGGGTGTTCTTCCTCTTCCTCAACCGGAAGGACCTACGCGCTCACCTGGAGGAAAAACGCCGCGAACTGGAACGGGAACTGGCCCGCCTGGCGCAGTTGGCGAAGGGAGAAAAATCCCTCGACGGGGGCCATCAGGAGGACTGAAATTTATCGTATTAACCGATAAAGCCGTCAGAACTCCTCCAA